>JANNPG010000302.1:0-1679 GCA_031399805.1 Betaproteobacteria bacterium
TGCAGATAACGTCAACTACAAGAAAAGCGATTTACAGAACCGCGCAATGCGGAAAAAATTATCACGAACAAGGTGTTTCGCGAATACTGTATATCTTATGGTTTTCTCATCTTGATTTTCATCGGCGTTTATCGGCGTCCATCGGCGGTTCCGCTTTGCCTTGCCCTGCCTTGCTGCCTATTTCGCATAGGTGATCGTCAAATCGGCAAAACCGTCGACGTGGCCTTCGAGCCTGTCGCCGGCCTTGACGGGACCGACGCCCGCGGGCGTTCCGGAATAAATCAGATCTCCCGGCTGCAAAGTAACCAATCCCGACAGGTACGAAATCGTCTCCGGAATGTTCCAGATCAGTTCCGACAGATCGCCTTTCTGTTTGACCGCGCCGTTGACCTTGAGCCAGATCGCGCCCTTGGCCGGGTGGCCGCACGTCGCCGCCGGCACCAGCGCGGTACACGGCGCGGAGTCGTCAAAGGATTTGCCCATTTCCCACGGGCGGCCCATTTTCTTCGCTTCGCCCTGCAGGTCGCGGCGCGTCATGTCGAGGCCGACGCCGTAACCCCACACGTGGTCGAGCGCCTTGGCGACCGGAATGTTGGCACCCCCTATGCCCAGCGCGACGACGAGTTCGATCTCGTGGTGCAGATCCTTGGTCGCCTGCGGATAAGGAATCGTCGCGTTATTGGCCACGATCGCGTTCGCGGGCTTCATGAAGAAAAACGGCGGTTCGCGGTCGGGGTCATGCCCCATCTCGCGCGCGTGCTCCGCATAATTGCGGCCGACACAATAAATGCGCCCGACCGGAAAATGGTCGGCGCTGCCAGCCACCGGCAATGCGGGAGTCGGTCCGATATCAATTGCGTATTTCATGTCTTGCCTTTCTGGGCCGGATTTTCAAAAAGACCACCGCGCGAGGCGCTCGCCTTGCGCACGAGGAACCGTAGATAACCCGGGAAAGTGGCTGCGCGGCGCGCATGCGCCAACGCGGCGTGAATTATCGGCGATAGCCGCGTGACGCGTCAAACCCTCGGCCAAATGGACGGCGGCATGCAACAATTGCGGCGATGGATGATTCGTCAAATTTATGGGCGCTGTTCGCGAGCAGCTTTCTCGCTGCCACCCTGCTGCCGGGCGGCTCGGAATTCGTGCTGGCCGGCGTGCTGCATTTCAATCCGCAGCAATACTGGCCGGCGCTCGCCGTCGCGACGCTCGGCAACACGCTGGGCGGCATGTCTTCGTACCTGATCGGCCGCATCATTCCGCAACGCGCTGAACTCAAGGGCCTTAAATAGGTTCAACTCTACGGCAGCCCGGTGCTGCTCGCAGCGTGGGTGCCGATCATCGGCGACCCCTTGTGCGTCGCGGCGGGTTGGCTTCGCGTCAATCCGTGGCTGAGCGCGCTATTCATGGCCATCGGCAAATTCGCGCGTTACTTCGTGATTGCGACCGTCGCGGTCTAGCAATCTGCCGTGGACGGATAAACCGTGCCGCCGGATTTTCCGGTGCTTCACAAATTTTTGCCGCCGGGCAACGCAACCAAACGATGTCGCATCAGCAGGCGATCGACTGCGGTCAGAAACTCGTAGAGCGGCCCGAAGTCGCGCCACAACTCCTCGTCGGTTGGCGGCGATGCGCGCAATTCCGGCTCCGTCCTGACCCGGGCGAAGACCGCCGCGAAATCC
>JANNPG010000320.1:0-3630 GCA_031399805.1 Betaproteobacteria bacterium
CATATCCGGCGCCTCGAAAAACGCAAGATAGGAGCCGTCGCCAAGTTCGTAGAACGTGTGGAGCGTTGCGGTTTCGCGTCCGCTCTTTGTTTCCTTGATCTCCAGAGTCCCGGCGAGCCGCAGCCCCAGGAAATCCTGATAGAAGCCGCGCGTTTCTTCCGAGTTGCGACAACGATAAGCATTATGGTGAAGCCGGCGAATCATCGTATCTCTCCCTCGTTTTCCAGTTGACTCAGATGGCAATAAACGGAGTGTCCTTGATCGAAGCGGCGAACCCGTCGCTAACCTCGTGCACCTTGGACCAGGTCTTGAGGCCCTTCATGCGGCGCAGCCAGCGCTCGACGTTCGGATATGCCGAGTAGGAGCAGCGGATGAGTTCGCCCGCAGCCACTATCTCCACCCCGAAGTAATCCGCCAGCGTGATCTTTTCTCCGCAAAGATAGGATTTCTGCGGGCCCAGCAGGTGCGCGTCGAGGATCTTGAACCAGCCCTGCGTTTTCTGCTTTCCCCAAACCACCGTCCCGGCCTGGATATCGTCGCTCGGGCGTTTGTGATGCGGGAACAACTGCGAATAGATCAGTCCGTAGCCGAAATCCTTATAGAGGTTGGCGTTGAACCAGTCCATCATTTCGTTGACGCGCGCGCGTTCCTGCAAGTCCTTCGGATACGCGGGAGAACCCGTCTTGTCGGCGAGATACTTGAGGATTGCAGAGCTTTCGGTCAGGCGGAAATCGCCATCTTCAAGCACCGGAACGAAGCAACTGGGGTTGATCCTGGCGAAATCGGGTTTCAGATGTTCGCCGGTAAAGAGATCGACCACCTTGTAATCGAGATCGATGCCCTCTTCCGCCGCAAACAGCATAATCATCCGACAGGTGGTGGATGCGGGATGGGAATAGAGCCTCATAATTTACCTTTCGCAAGCAATGATGTGCGCAGAGTTGAATTTATGCGGCCAGCGCAGCGCCAACCAAGCGCCGTAAGAAGTTTGCCGCGATTGTTCATACGCCCGCCCGACAACCTGCGCGCTTATTATGCCTAATTCCGCCAAGAACAGCAGACGAGCGAGTTATTATCGGCATCATGCAGGTGCCGACGATCAATCGTCGAATTGAAATGTAACCGGGATCGTAACCGGGATCAACGGCTGTTGGCCGATTTGCGACCGTTATATAGACGCAGAGTTATCGGGGCGATAACATACTTCCCCCGCCGTAAATCGCGGCGCAGTCACGAATTAGAGATCTAACGGAGGAACTACCCGCCTGCCGCGTCAATTGGCGATACACGACGGTTTGTGCTATTAACGCTGTTCCGCTTCGTAGAGAACTCCGCAATGCCCGACACCAAAGATAAATCGCTCACCGCCTACGTCGCCGAATTCATCACGCGCACGCGGACCAAAGACATTCCCACCGACGTGATGCATCTCGGCAAACGCTCCATACTCGACGGCATCGGTCTGGCACTCGCGGGTAGCGTCGCCGAATCCGGACACATCGTGCGCAAGCATCTGCAGTCGCTCGGCTGCGACGTGGCGAAAGGCTGCACCGTCATCGGCACCGGCATGAAAATGCCCGCGCGCTTTGCGGCATTTGCCAACGGTGTAGCGATACACGCCGACGATTACGACGACACCCAGCTTGCGGTGGCCAGGGACCGCGTTTACGGCCTGCTCACCCATCCGACCGCGCCGGCGTTGCCGCCGGTGCTCGCGCTCGGCGAGCGCGACGGCAGATCGGGGCGCGACGTGCTGACTGCCTATCAAATCGCGGTCGAGGTCGAGACGAAAATTTCGGAGGCGATGAACCCGCGCCACTATCAGGATGGCTTCCACAGCACCGCGACGGTCGGCGCGATCGCCGCCGGCGCGGGTGCGGCGCAACTGCTCGGTTTTAATCTCGAACAAACCCGCCGCACGCTCAGCATTGCCGCGAGCCAGGCCGCCGGACTGCGCGAAAATTTCGGCACCATGATGAAACCGTTCCACGCGGGCCGCGCGTGCGAAAGCGGCGTGGTCGCTGCCGATTTCGCCCAGCTTGGCTTCACCGCCACGCCGATCATCCTCGAAGCCGGCCGCGGTTTCTTCAAAGCGGCGGGCGGCGGTTACGATGCCGCTTCGATCGACGGCAAGCTTGGCAATCCATGGACGTTTGCATTCCCCGGCGTGTCGATCAAGCCGCATCCGAGCGGCTCCCTCACCCATCCGGGTATGGGCTTGATGCTCGACCTTATCGTCCAGCACGACATCCAGCCCGCACAGGTAACGAAAATCGCGGTGGGCGTGAACCGCCAGAACGTCAACGCGCTCATTCACAATCGCCCGGTCAACGAGCTGCAGGCGAAATTCAGCATGCAGTTCTGCATCGCGATCCTTGTCCTGCGGCGCAAGGCGGGACTCGCGGAATTCACCGATGAGGTCGTCAACCGCCGCGACGTGAAAGCGATGATAGAAAAAATTGACTACGGCGTGCACCCGGTGGCGGAAGCGGCGGGCTACGAGAAGATGACGACCATCATCGACATCGAACTCATCGACGGCCGCACGATCAGCGGCCGCGCGGATTTTGGCAAAGGCAGTCCCGCCAATCCAATGACCGACATTGAGCTCGCGAACAAGTTCCGCGAGTGCGCGGCGTGGGGCAAGTTGCCCGCAGCGAGCGCGGAAAAAGTCATCGCGATGGTGTTCAATCTCGAGAAGCTGAAGAATATCCGCGAGCTGACCAGGCTATTACAAACCGGCGCGCGCTCCACAACCAAAACAAAAAAGGTCTTGAACCGCCAAGGACGCAAAGGACGCGAAGGGAAGCGTTAGAATTCGTTGTCAGATTGTCTCCATTGGCCATATATAGGCAGTTTGTTAACGTCCGCTACGAATATGTACAATCTTGTTTTTGGTTTTCCTTTGCGTCCTTCGCGTACCCCTCAAGGGGGTATTGAAATGAATCCTTTGCGGTGAAAGTTTTTGACTTAAAGGTTCTATGAACACACTACCCAGAATAGGCCTGATGCTCGGCGACATGACCGGCATCGGCCCCGAAATCAGCGCCAGACTGCTCGCCGCCGGAACCTTGAAGTCCGTCGCGCGCATCATTGTCATCGGCGACGCACGCGTGCTCGAACTCGGCATCAAGGATGCCCGCGTCGATCTCAAGTGGAAGAGTTATGCCGACGTCGACGCCATTGACTGGTCGCGCGATGAGGTTCCTCTCGTCGACCTCGGCAATATCGATCCCGCCGCCATCAAGCGCGGCGAAATGTCGCCCGCTTCGGGCAAGCTCACCGGCGACACCTTGAAGCACATGATAGATCTCGCGCTGGCGGGCAAGTTGGACGGCATCAGCTTCGCGCCGCTCAACAAGGCAGCGCTCCACCGCGGCGGCTGGAAATATCACGACGAGCATCAGATGTTCGCGGCGTTGACAAACCATTCCGGCTTCTTCGGCGAAATGAACGTGATCAAGGAATTTTCAACTTTTCGCGTCACTTCGCATGTCGCGCTGAGAACAGCGGTCGATATGGTCACGCCCGAACGCATCACATCGGCGATCAAGCTTGCCGACGCGACGCTGCGCGCGACCGGCATCGTCGAGCCGCGCATCGCGGTTGCCGCGCTCAACCCGCACAGCG
>JANNPG010000386.1:0-1816 GCA_031399805.1 Betaproteobacteria bacterium
GGTGAAGGAGCAGGACATCTTCTCCGAGCGCTATCTCCTGAAGCGCCCGCTGCTCGAAGCGATCAGTTGCGCCGAGCCGCCGGTGCTGCTGATCGACGAAGTCGATCGTGCCGACGAAGCCTTCGAGGCCTACCTGCTCGAACTGCTGTCGGACTTCCAGATGTCGATCCCGGAACTCGGCACCGTGCGCGCAGTTACGCGGCCGCTGGTGGTCATCACCTCGAACGGCACGCGCGAACTCTCCGACGCGCTGCGCCGTCGCTGCCTGTACCAGTACATCGACTATCCCGCCTTCGCGAAGGAATTGGCGATCGTCGAAATCAAGGCGCCGCGGGCGGCGGGACAATTTGCCCGGCAGGTGGTCGAATTCGTGCAGAGCGTGCGCCGCATGGAGCTGCAGAAAAAGCCGGGCATCGCGGAGACGCTCGACTGGACGGCGGCGCTGCTGCGCATGGGAATTTCCGTGATCGATGACGACGGCGCGGAGCGCATTCTCGAAACCCTGAGTGCCCTCATCAAGACCCGTGACGATCGCGCTGGGTTTACCCGCGAGGTTGTCGCCCGCATTGCGGCGGCATCTTGATCGTCGCGGCTTCCCCGGCAGTTGACCCAGGCGCAGCCTTGCGGGCGCGTCTGACAGGCTTTGCCGGGTTCCTGCGCGCCAACGGCTACGGCGTAGGCGGTGCGGATTCGGTCCGCGTGCTGGAAACGAGCGTGCAGACCGGCATTCTCGATCAGCAGATCCTGCGCTGGAGCTTGCAGGCGCTGCTGTGCGGCCGTGGCGACGAATGGCGGCGCTTCGATGCCCTGTTCGACGCCTACTTCCTGCCGCCGAACAAGAAAATATTCGTGGAAAGCAACGTTGTTGCCGCCGGAGCGCGGGAGTCGGCCGGTGGCGCGCGCGACGGCAGCGAAAGCGAGCCTGCCGCCGGCGCGGGCCACGGAGTGGCCGGCGACGCTGACGCCGGCACCGCCAGACACGGAGCGAGCCGCGAAGAATCTCTGGCGTCCATGGATTTTCGCGAGTTGAATCAGGCGGAACACGCGCGCGACATCGAGGCGCTGATGCGCCGTTTCGCCAGGCGCCTGAAGCACCTTCATCTGCGCCGTGAAGCGCGCTCTCATCATGGCCGCCGGCTCGACTTGCAGGGCACCATACGGCAGAGCGTGGCCTGCGGCGGCACGCCGTTGCGGCTCGCCTGGAAGGAACGCCGTCGCGTGCGCCCGCGCCTGGTGTTGCTCCTGGACGTGAGCCGTTCGATGAGCCTCTACAGCTTTTTTTACCTGCGCCTTGCCCGCGCGTTGTGTGGCGAGTTGGCCGATGTGCATTGCTTCATTTTCCACACCCGCATCACCGGCGTGGCGGAGGCGCTGCGCGACCCGGACCCGTGGCGATCGCAAGAACGCCTGCACCTGCTTGCCGCCGGATGGGCCGGGGGCACGCGCATCGGCGAATGCCTGCGGGATTTCAACCGCGACCACGCGGCGCGCCTGGTGCATTCGCGCACCGGCGTGATCATCGTCAGCGACGGTTACGACACCGGTGAGCCGGAGCTCCTGGCGCAGGAGCTCGCCACGCTGCGACGGCGGTCGCGGCGCATGGTCTGGCTCAACCCGTTGTTGAACCAGCCGGGTTTCAGTCCCAAGGGCCGCGGGATGCAGGCGGCCATGCCGTACATCGATCTGCTCGCGCCGGGCGCCGATCTTGCGAGCATCGAGCACGTATTGCCGCAGATCATCGAGGCGTTGCGATGACGAACGACGAACTGCTGGAAATGGCGCGCGAACTGAACGGCCGCGGCGAAGCCTACGCACT
>JANNPG010000416.1:0-2336 GCA_031399805.1 Betaproteobacteria bacterium
TTGCGGCGACGTCATGCAGCTGCTGACTGCAATCGCATCGATTTTGGCTGTCACGCACCACTAAATATTTCTTCTTGCCTACGAGTTCGATCAGATACACTCCGCCGATATTGTTGTAATCCGCGGTGCTCCTATCGGCAAACTCATAACCAAAGTTGATACTCTTATCTCCATCGTTGATCATTGTGAACCTGAGCATCACGGTTCCGCCGCTAACGCGCTTTAGCTCCGTGACTTCGATGCGCGCTCCTGGCTTCTCACCATCGGCGCTCGCCAGCGCCTGCTTTGCTGGAGTCCCTTGAGGCGCGGGCTGTCCAGCCGGAGATGGGGCCTGGGGAGTTGCGGACGGGGCGCCAGCAGGAGCTTGAGCCGACGCTTGAGGCTCCGCGGGGGCTGGCGGCTGTGCTGCGGGCGCGAGCTGCGGCGCCTTGGCCTCAGCCGTTGGCGCCGGCGCTTGAGCGGTCGCTTTCGGCTCTTCCTTCTTGTCGCACGCCTGAATCATTAGACACACGACAAACAAGAATAGGATATTGTTGACGATGTGCTGACGCTTGGACATGGGCTGTTTCTCCTTTTCCACAGCGGTATTGGTGAAGGGCAACTATATTACGGAAGCCCGACTCGTAAACTGGCGCAAGATACGCTTTTCGCCGTTCTCCAGTCAAGCTGCCGTTTCGATGTCGTTTCGATGTCACTGCAATAGCCATTGATTGCAGTATCGATACTGCGATACAGAAAGAGAAATTCTCGATAGATATCCGAAAAATTTGCCGCAACAACACCGAGAAGCATTCTAGCGTGTTCTCCTTTGAGCCATCTTATGAGTCGCTCCATGAGGTCGCCGCGTTTATACATGCGGCGAGGACGCAGTGGATTTCACTCTTTACTTTGGGTCTCTTCCACGGCCCCGGTAAGTATGCGCTCGTGGCGTCCGGCAGCGCCAATGCAAAGGTTTTCAACATGCCAGGGTGGAGAATTCACAGCTCTTTACGCCTAACCTTTGCAAGATCCCTCGGGCAATGGACAGGAGACTGACGGCACGGGCTTCGGGCTCCGCCAACTTGCCAGCCCATTGAAAGGCCGCTTGCCAGTGCCCGGCTCGCGCTTGAGCTAGCGCGATCCTCTCGAAAGAAAAAGGATCTGTTGCGCCAAAGGGCATCGAAGCCGCCTCAACGGCCTGCTGGAATGTCACCGCCGCTTCCGCATGGTTCCCGACTCTGGCTTGAATCGCCGCGAGCTTTGCCAACCAGTCGGAGCCGAGGGCAAACGCCACCCGGAGGCCCGTCGTCCAGTGGGGCGCAGCCTTAAGCTTCCCGACCAAATCGTTGAGTTTTGCCTTAGCCTGAGTCTTGGCTCGCTCATCGCGGATACTAGCGATCTTGGTCTCGGCATCTTGAATCATCTGCTTGCTTGTCGCCTTCCACATCGCATTCCATAAATGGTCAAGCGTCTCAACCGCCTCTTTGACGTAACCGGCCTCGGCTTCAATCTCAGCTATCTCAAGCAGTAGGGCAGACCGCTGGTTATGGTCGCCAGCGACTTTGTTTGTAATCGCACGCGCCTCACGCAGCACCCGAATGGCAGCGGCCCGGTCGCCCGCTTCAGCGAAGGCGCGGGCAATAACGTTCAGATTACTGCTCCTTCCAGCATCATCGGGGTGCATCCGGGCAAATCGCAAGGCCTCTTCGAGTGTCTTTGACGCGCCCTTGCCATCGCCCGCCAGGGTCTGTGCCGCTGCGACCTGCTGTAACCTGGGCAAATGAGTTAGAAAGGCCATCGGGGAGGCTACCGGCTGCCCACCGCCAGACGCGATTCGCGCCGCCTGCGCGAAATTGGCCGCGCCGTTGCGCTGGTCACCCGCCCTGAACTGAACAGACGCGATATAGGCCAGCTGTTGGGCGTTTTGTTGCTCGGGTGTGGCCATGGCTGCCGCGGAGATCCGCCGTAAAGTCGTCAGCGCGGCTGACCTGTCTCCGGCCCGCACCTGGATCTCGGCGACGCGCGCCAGAGCAAGCGGAGACTGTCCCGCCGAGGTTAGCGCGGCGCCGACGTCGCCTGCCCGGGCTTGCGCGGAGATAACCGAGAGCCGCGCCGAGTCCCGCTTAATTTTGCCAGCGGCCTGGACGAGTCGTTTCAGCGTTTGCCCAGCGCCAGTCCGATCTCCCGCGTCAAACTGGACGGCAATCAAGGCCTCTAGTTCGTCGAGCATAGATGGGTCAATCGTGTCGGACGGGGTTATGCTCAGGGCCTGATTTGCCGTTGCCAGGGCGGCCGCCGGATCCTTGGACAGGCTCTGCGCTACGGCAATCCGCGTAAGAGTGCTGAACCGGCGTTCC
>JANNPG010000481.1:0-3973 GCA_031399805.1 Betaproteobacteria bacterium
AGTTCGTTTCCGGCCTAAGCTACGACGCGATCCCGCCGGAAGTGCTCGCGCGCATCAAGCTGCTGATGCTCGATTCCCTCGGCTGCGCGATTTACGGCGCCGACCTCGAATGGAGCCGCATTCTGCAGCGGTGTCTCGGCGGGCTCGACGCCACGCAGGCATGCACCGTGTGGGGAACGCGCCAGCGGCTGTCCGCGCCGCACGCAGCGCTCGTCAACGGCACTCAGGTGCAGGGCTTCGAGCTTGACGACGTGCACCGCCAGGGTGTGCTGCACGTTGGCGCGGTGGTGCTGCCCGCGCTGATCGCAATCGCCGAGTTGCGCCCCGGTATGAGCGGCAAGGAGTTCCTGACCGCAGCGATCGCGGGCTACGAGATCGGACCGCGCGTCGGAATCTGCATGGGCCCCGAGCACATCGCGCAGGGCTGGCATTCGGGCGCCACCCTCGGCGTGTTCTCCGCCGCTGCCGGTGCTGCGCGCGGATTGAAGCTCGACACCGGCAAAACCGTGCACGCGCTCGGCATCGCCGGCACCCAGGCCGCGGGCCTGATGGCGGCGCAATACGGCGCGATGGTCAAGCGCATGCACGCCGGACGCTCCTCGCAAAGCGGGCTTTACGGCGCGCTCTTCGCCGACGCCGGCTTCACCGGCATTGTCAACGTGCTGGAGAGCGAATACGGCGGCTTCTGCACCACGTTCTCACGTTCGACCGACCGCTTCAAGTTGGACGAACTCGTCGCCGGCTTCGGCTCGGTGTGGCAGACGATGGGGGTGGCGCTCAAATTCTATGCGTGCGTGGGCAGCAACCACACCACGCTCGACGCGATCCGGCTCATGCAGCAGGAGCGCCCGTTCGGCGCCGACGACGTGGCGAAGATCGTCGTGCACGGCTCGCAGGTCACGATGGACCACGTCGGCTGGAAGTACGTGCCGCAGGGGCTCACTTCGGCGCAGCTCAATCTGCCGTACTGCGTTGCCACCTGGCTCCTGGACGGCGATTGCTTCGTCAATCAGTTCACCGAGGACAAAGTCGCCGATCCGCTGCGCATGAAACACGCGGAAAAGGTCAGCGTGCGGCACGACGCGGTAATCACCGCCAAGGGCTCGAAATTCCGCCACATGGTGCGCGTCGAAGTTCACCTGACCGACGGCACGCAGATGGAACGCACGGTCGAAGCGGGACGCGGCAACGAAAATAATTTCGCATCCGAAGCCGAGGTGTGCGAGAAGTTCGAGAAGCTGGCGGCCGCGGCGCTGCCGCGCGCGCAGATCGAACAGCTGCGCGATGCGATGCTGAAACTCGAAACGCTGAAAGACGCCGCGCAGATTGCGCGGTTACTGGCGCAAGTTTGAATGCCGCACGGGAGGTGATCGCATGTTGTTCCGGCTATTGATAGTGCTGGCACTCGCCGCGCACACGGCCTGCGCATTCGCGCAAAACTATCCGACCAGGCCGATCCGGCTGATCGTGCCGCTCGCGCCTGCCGGCGGCATGGACACCATCGCGCGCGGTATCGCGCAAAAACTCACCGCGAGCCTCGGCCAGTCGGTGGTGGTGGACAACAGGAGCGGCGGGGGCGGCGTAATCGGCGTCGAACTCGTCGCGCGTTCGGCGCCGGACGGTCATACGCTGCTCATGATGAGCGCGACCAGCGTGATCTATCCTCTCATGTACAAAGCGCAATACGACATCGTGCGCGACTTCGCCGCGATATCGCAGGTCACCACCCAACCCTACATCATCGTCGTCAATCCCGCCGTTCCCGTGAAATCCATCGCGGAACTGATCGCCTACGCAAAATCCAATCCGGGCAAGCTCAACTTCGCGTCATCCGGCAACGGCAGCCTGATCCATCTCATGACCGAGCTTTTCAAGTCCATGACGGGCACGCAAATGACGCACGTCCCCTACCGGGGCATCGGCGCCGCCTATCCCGACCTATTGGGCGGCCAGATCCAGCTCATATTCGCGAGCAGTATTTCCGCGATGCAGCTCGTCCACGCACAAAGATTGAGAGCGCTCGCGGTCACCGGCGCACGGCGCGCAAAAGCGCTGCCCGAACTGCCAACCGTCATTGAAGCGGGTGTGCCGGGTTTCGTCGTCAACCAGTGGTATGGACTGCTGGCGGCGGTCGGCACGCCGCGCGCTATCGTCGAGCGCCTCAACCGTGACGTCAACAAAGCGTTGCAGTTTCCGGAAGTGATCGCGCGATTTACCGCCGATGGCGCCGAGGCCGCGGGCGGCTCGCCGCAGCAGTTCGCAGCCCACATCAAAGCCGAGCGCGACAAATGGGCGCAGGTGATCAAGCAGGCCGGGATACGCGGCGAGTAACCGCGCACTGAGCCGGCGCATAGCAGCACACGGAAGTGCACAAACGGTGCGCGCTTCGCGCCCGGCTGAACGCCAGACAACGAATTGACGACATGGCACGCCACTTGCTCAAATGGCTGGTGCGCGCATCTGCTCATGGCGCAGGCCGTAATGCGCGACAATAGAACCTGTTGCGCCCGCACAAAGGAATGATCATGCACAAGCCTCTCAAGCCCGCTGTTACGCTTTTACTGTTCTTATGTGCTTCCCTCGCGGCCGCACAAAGCTACCCAACGAAGACCGTGCGCATCGTCGTTCCCTTCCCGCCGGTGGGCGCCGCCGATCTGCTCGCGCGTACCCTGGGCCAGAAACTCTCCGAAACCCTGGGTCAGCAGTTCATTGTCGACAACCGGCCCGGCGCCGGCGGCAACATCGGCGCGGAACTGGTGGCGGCGGCAGCACCCGACGGCTACCTGCTGATAATGGCGCCCGTCACCACCTATGCGGTGGGGATGGCGGCTTACAGCAAGCTCAACTGGAATCTCGAGAAAAGCCTGGTGCCGGTCATACTGTGCGCCAACATCCCGCATATGCTGGTCGTCCATCCGTCGCTGCCGGTGAAAAACGTCAAGGAAGTGATCGCGCTCGGCAAGGCGCGTCCGGGCGAATTGAACTTCGCATCGCAAGGCAACGGCACGCTCTCACACCTCGAACAGGAAATGTTCAAGCAACTCGGCGGCTTCACGGCCAACCACATTCCGTACAAGGGCAGCGCGCCGGGACTCGCTGACCTCATACCCGGCAACGTGCAGCTCTTTTTCGACAGCATTCCCTCGTCGGCGCCACACGTGAAATCGGGCCGCCTGCGCGGCATCGGCGTGGCGTCGTCGAAACGCTCGCCGGCGCTTCCCGACCTGCCGGCGATAGGCGAATCGTTGAAGGGCTTCGAAGCGGACAGCTTGTTCGGGCTGATGGCGCCGGCCGGCACGCCGCGGGAAATCGTCGTGAAACTCAACGCCGAAGTGCAAAAGTTGCTGACCAATGCCGACATCAGGGAGAAGCTGCTCGCGCAGGGCGGAATCGTGCATGGCGGAACGCCGGAGCAAATGGCGGAGCAGATCAGGAGCGACGTCGTCAAATGGGGCAGGGTCGTGAGGGCCGCGAACGTCAAAATCGAATAGCAAAGGAAGCTCAGATCAGACGCCCATCCGTTCGCCCTGAGGTATCGAAGGGTGAACGCTGTCTTCCCAGGAAGTTTTTTCCGTGCTTCTATACATCAGCACGAACGGACTCAATCCGGGCTTCCCAAGTTACAATCGCGTTTTCGTTCGCGGGATCAACATGAGAGAAGATGCGCGCGACGCGGCCGGCCGCGTCGACGAACAACGTTTGTGGCAGCGCCACGCCGAAATGGCGCAGATCGGCGCCATTCCCGGCAACGGCGTGAATCGGGCGGCGCTTTCCAAAGAAGACATCGTCGCGCGCAAGCTCTTGCTGTCGTGGGCCGCGCAGCGCAAGTTCGCCGTCAGCGTCGACGCAATCGGCAATCTTTTCGTGCGGCGCGCCGGCACCGATGCCGATGCCGCGCCCATTATGACCGGCAGCCACATGGACTCGCAGCCACGCGGCGGCCGCTTCGACGGCATTTACGGCGTGCTCGCCG
>JANNPG010000492.1:0-4894 GCA_031399805.1 Betaproteobacteria bacterium
ATCTCGACTTCGAGGTGGCGCCGCATACGCTCTTGGAAGTGCGCGGCCCCAACGGCAGCGGCAAGACGAGCCTGCTGCGCAATCTGTGCGGACTTCTGCCCCCAGCCGCGGGAACCATCAGCTGGTGCGGCCGCGAAATTCACGCGCTGGGCGATGAATACCGCGCGCACGTCGCCTATCTCGGGCATTTGAACGCGGTGAAAGACGAACTGACGGCAAGCGAGAATCTCCGGCTGTCGGCGCTGGCTGGCGGCCTCGCCGCCGGCGCGGCAGACGTCGATGCCGCACTGCACAAGCTCGGCGTTCATGATTTTCAACATTTGCCGTGCAAAGTCCTGTCCCAGGGACAACGCCGCCGCGTCGCACTGGCGCGGCTGTGCCTGTGCGCCGGACGCGCGTTGTGGATCCTTGACGAGCCGTTCACCGCGCTCGACTCAGCCGCGTTTGCACAGACACAGGCATTGCTTGAGTCCCACCTCGCCGCGGGCGGCATGGTGGTACTGACGACCCACCAGGAAGTTGCGATTGCGGCGCGCGCCACACGGCGGGTGGAACTCGGCGCATGACCGGCCCGCGCCTGACGGATGCGCTGCGGGCCGTTGCCGGGCGCGATCTCTTAAGCGCTATGCGCCATCGCGCGGACCTCTTGACGACACTGATCTTCTTCGTCATCGTGGCGAGCCTGTTTCCGCTCGGCGTCGGCTCCGAGACCGCGCTGTTGCGCCTGATGGGGCCCGGTGTGGTGTGGGTGGCGGCGCTGCTTGCCTCCATGCTTGCCCTCGCACGATTGTTTGCTAGCGATTATGCCGACGGCACCCTGGAGCAACTGGTGCTCGCGCCGCACCCGCTGACCATGCTCGTGCTGGCCAAGGTCGCCGCGCACTGGCTTGCATCGGGCCTGCCGCTGGTTATAGTCGCGCCGCTGCTCGGACTGCAATTCGATCTGAGCGCCGATGCGCTGCTGGTTCTGCTAGCATCGCTGCTGCTGGGCACGCCGACGTTGAGCCTGATCGGCGCGGTCGGCGCGGCACTCACGCTGGGCGTGCGCGGCGGCGGCGCACTGCTGTCGCTGCTCGTGCTGCCGCTCTACGTGCCGGTACTAATCTTTGGCGCCGGCGCGGTCGAAGCGAGCGCGGCCGGGCTGGGTGCGGCGGCGCATTTATCGCTGCTCGGCGCATTGCTGCTGGCAGCCCTGGTATTCGCGCCGTGGGCGACCGCAGTTTCCCTGCGCATTGCAGTCGAATAAGACGATTAAACGGATATGACCATCAACATCAACTGGTTCAAGTATTCTTCTCCGGCCAGCTTCTATCCGCTGGCAGGAAAACTCACGCCGTGGTTCTTCGTCGCGGCGGCGCTGCTCGGAATATGGGGCGCCTACATCAGCTTTTTCGTCGCGCCCACCGATGCCCAGCAAGGCGAGGCCTACCGCATCATCTTCATCCACGTGCCCGCGGCGTGGATGTCGATGTTCATCTACGTCGTCATGGCATTCTGGGCCGGGGTCGGACTCGCATTCAACACGCGCCTCTCATCGATGGTGGCATCGGCGCTGGCGCCGACCGGCGCCATGATGACGTTCGTCGCGCTGTGGACGGGTTCGTTGTGGGGCAAGCCGATGTGGGGCACGTGGTGGGTGTGGGACGCGCGCCTGACCTCGGAACTCATTCTGCTGTTTCTTTATTTCGGGTTCATGGCGTTGCAAGCCGCGATCGATGACCCGCGCCGGGCCGACAAGGCGGGTGCGGTGATCGCGCTGGTCGGCGTCATCAACGTGCCGATCATTTATTTTTCGGTGAAGTGGTGGAACACCCTGCATCAGGGCGCTTCCGTCAGTCTCACGAAGAGCCCGAGCATGGCGACAACCATGCTCGTCGGCATGCTGCTGATGGCGCTTGCGTTCTGGATGTACAGCATTGCCGTGATGTTGATGCGCCTGCGTTGCATCATTCTCGAGCGCGAGCGCAATAGCGATTGGGTCAAAGACTTAAAGGAGCGGCAACCATGAACTGGGGCGGCGTAGCGGCGTTTCTCGCGATGGGCGGCTATGCCGGCTTCGTTTGGGGATCGTACGGCGTGACGGCGGCGTGCATGGTGCTTGAGATTGTTCTCTTGACCGCGCGTCATCGCGCCGCGTTACGCGCATTGCCCGGCGCCGCGTCGCGCAGCGCCTATTAGCTTAGCGACCGGCACGCATGCGCGTGCGTTCAACCGCCATCGCAAGTTCGGCACGGGCCGGCGAGTCCGGTGGCAGAATCGACAGCAATTCCTCCCAGTAGCGCAGCGCGGTGGCGTAGTTGCCCGCCTCAATTTCGGCGCTGCCCGCCATTTCCAGCGCACGCGGATGTTTGCCGTCCAGCGCCAGCGCGTGATCGATCAACTCGCGCGGCTTGCCGGCGAGTTGCCCGCCATTGGCCATCGCCAGCGCATCGGCGTACTCGCACCACACCAGAGGGTCGCGCGCCACCTTGCCCGGCAGTTCGACCGCATGCGCATAGGCTGCGCCCGCCTCGGCATATTCCCCGCGGAAGAACCTGAGCCGCGCAACAATCGCCCACGCGCGGGCGTCGCGCGGATGTTTCTCGAGATGGGCGGCAAGCTCCGGCAACAAGGCAGCCGGAGATCCGCGGGCACCGCCGCCCGCGACGGCGCTGGCAGCCTCCTCGACGACCGGTGACGTGCCGCCGGGCCAAAGGTAGAAGACCAGCGGCACCGCGGCCACCGAAACTGCAATCGACAGTATCGCGACGCGGCGTTTATTCATGGGCGTCATTATGCTGCGCAAAAAAGAAGGCGGGGCTGGCTCCCGCCTGGCGTGAAGTTCCCGCCGCGTCAGCGCGCGGGCGCGAGCAGCGAGGTCTTCGCGCCTGGGCTGCGCCTCGCCTTGATCGCATCATCGAGGATCTTGATGCCCTCCTGCGCGATCACCATCGAGCGGTTGAGCGAATCCTTGGCCTGATCGGTGTTGTGGAACGCGGCACCGTTGGCCGACGTCCACCACTCCCAGTGTGCATGCGCTTCGTCGTGCTTGCGCCGCGCATCCTTCAATACCGGCTCGTCGACGCCAGTCGCATTTGCCTCGCCGAACTTGTCAATGAGCTGGACGAGCCAGAACTCAGCCTTGCGCGTCTTGCCCTGAATGTGCGCGTAGGTGGAATCGATGACGTACAGCGCCTTGGTCTCGTTCCATCCCGCATGGCACCGGAGACAGGTCTCCTTCAGGTAGTTCTTCGGACTGGTCTGCCAGTGCGAGGTATACACCTTCCTGGTTTTCGGATCGGTCACTTTCGGCATATGGCAATCGTGGCAACCGACCCCGGCCTTGTCGTGCGTCGAGTTCCAGAACGTCTCGACATCGGGATGCTGCGACTTCCACAACAGCGCGCCGGTGAGCGCGTGCCGGAAATCGCGGAACTTCAAATCATCGTAATGCTTGAGAATGTCCCACACGGCGACCAGCGGGAAGTGATTGGTGCGCCGATCCGCCATGCCGATTGACTGGCCGGTGGTCGGGTCGATGCCGGGATTGCAGTTATATTCGACGTGACACTGCGCGCACATCAGCTTGCTGTCGGTCTTCTCGAGCAGCGCGATCTTGCGCGTATAGCCGCGCAACCCTAGTTCTTTGACATCAATTTTGGTTGCTTTCGGATCCTTGTGCCACAACGTATCCTTCTCCGGCCGCGTCAACGCCTGGATCAGGCCGTCGCGCACGATGCGCGGTTTGGCCGAATGCGGGTCGTGGCAGAAAAAGCAGTTCAGCGCGTGACTGACGTCCTGCGCCATCTCGTTGACCTTCGAGGTGCGGCTCCACTTGGCGCCCGACACCGGGTCACCGAGGTAGGCCCAGTCGAGAATATGGTCCTGCGTCTTGCACGACAGGCAGACCGGATTGGCGGCAGCCGCAGTGCCCGGTTTGAAAGCTTTGTGGTCCTGGCCCGGATACTTGTCTTCGATGATGTCCCACAGCTTGAGATCGCCGGTCTGGGTCAGGCCCTGCCAGCCATTCTTGTAGGCGAAACGGCCGCCGAACGAGCGGTCGACGAGCAACTGATCGAGCAGCGCAAAGGTGTGCGCCTGCGCGCGCACCAGTGGATTGGTGAACGTCTCCGCGAAGACGAAACGCGTGTTCGGCCGGATCGCCTCGGTGAGCGCCATCCGATCGCCATCGTCCACGATGGTGACCGTGGCGCCGATGCGTGCCGCCAGCCACTCGAGATAGCTGCGGGTCTTATTGTAGACCTGGCGCATCAGCACGGCATGCGTCCCGGGCTCGAGCAACACGTCGAAGGCCAGCGCCGTGGCCTGCATGCCAGAGTCGCAGACGATGGCGGAGGTGGCGCGCTCCATCGCCTTCAGCTTCGCGATCAGCTCGGCGGCGATGGTCGTGCCGTAGCGCGCGTAGAGATGCGGCAGCTCCGACCAGCAGCCTTTGCTCGCGAACAGGAACGCGGCCTTGCCTTCCTGCCAGTCGATCACGCGCGCTGAGCCGAGCAGATCGAGCTGCACGGTCGGTTCATCCGGATGCAGGTAAGGGATGCCGGTGCGGCGAATGTGCGCATCGATACTGTCGTGGAGCCCGCGCGTCGACGGCGACATCGCATCAAGTGGCGGGCGAGCGACGGGACACTGGCTCGCGTCCAGCCAATCGTCAATCCGGCTCCCGGTTCCCGGATCCCGGTTCCCGACGAGGCTCAATCCAAGACCCCAAGACAGAGACGTTGCTCGACTCGTGCCAGGCGTTCAACGGCAGACGTCACTTCGGCGATCTGCGGATCCGAGCTCGCCGAGATCATGAAGGCGATGTGCACACGATCCGTTTCACCACGCGTAGCGCGGTTCTGGACGGCGAGGCCATGCCGGCGGACCAGCCCCTCGAACTTGCGCTCGAGTC
>JANNPG010000514.1:0-7831 GCA_031399805.1 Betaproteobacteria bacterium
CGCGCGGATTCCCTGCCAGCAAGCCACGCGTCGAGCGGCTCATGCGTGAGAACGGCATCCGGGCGCGGCACAAGCGGCGCTACAAGGCCACGACGGATTCGACGCACGCGCTGCCGGTGGCAGCGAATCTGCTGGATCGGAACTTCGCTCCGCAGGCGCCCAATCAGGCGTGGTTCCGCAGGAAGCCGGCAGCGGGGCTGATTCATCACTCGGATCGGGGCAGTCAGTACGCGAGTGAGGCGTTCCAAAGAGCGCTCAAGCGCTACGGCATGGTCTGCTCGATGAGCCGCAAGGGAAATTGCTGGGACAACGCGCCCGCGGAGAGTTTCTTCAACAGCCTGAAAAACGAACGAGTGCACGGCACGCGCTACCCGACGCGAGGGGACGCGATCGCCGATTTGTTTGACTATATCGAAGTGTTCTACAACCGGAGTCGCCGCCACTCCACGCTCGGCTACCATTCGCCGGTTCAGTTCCTGCAGGACTGGATCAAGAATCAGCTTGAGCGGAAAATAGCGGCCTGATGCCAGACCTCTGGAAGGCGAAAAACCGAGGGAAGCTCAGTCCACCGCCGTCCGAGAGTTCGCAATCCTGTGCGTTCAATACTTCGCGCGCCGGCAGCAGGTTGATTCGTGCTGCAAGTTTTCGTTTTGCCATGTCATCACCTCTTAAGTTCGCTTGGTGACTGGCGGTTACGTGCTATCCGCCAGCGTATCCGCCAGTAAGTCGCGCATAGGGGCGCACTTAGGCGGCTGCGTCGTGCACTGCAACGACAACGAAAACAGGCTACTTCGTTTTGTGCATCAATGGATTACTGCACCTTGATGCGTCGTTGCTGCACTTAAGAGAGATGCTACATGGTGCCGGGAGGGGGAATCGAACCCCCACACCATTGCTGGCGCGGGATTTTGAGTCCCGTGCGTCTACCAATTCCGCCATCCCGGCAATGAGCGCGCATTTTAACTCGAAATGATTGCGGAAACCATTGTCCGGGTTTCGCGCCGGCGCGCAAAGCGTGGTGCGTTGCTTGATCGTCTGGATGCCGAGTCAGCGTAGCCCGGATGAAGTGAAGCCGAATCCGGGATTGCGTTTTCGCGAAATCCATCCTCGGATTTCATTTCATTCCATCCGGGCTACGGTTATTGTTTTGCTTTATCCTCTGTGTCCTCTGTACCCCTCAAGGGGTATTAAAAAGAATGTCCTCTTTGGCTAAACGTTTGAAGCTCTCCGATTTCGATTACGAGCTGCCGCCCGCGCTGATCGCGCAGTTTCCCGCGGGTGAGCGCACGGCGAGCCGCTTGCTGCATCTCGATGGACGCAGCGGCGAACTTGCGGACCGTCAGTTCCGCGATCTGCCCGATCTCGTGAAAGCGGGCGACGTGCTGGTCATGAACGATACACGCGTAATTAAGGCGCGGCTCACCGGACGCAAGGCAAGCGGCGGCCAGGTTGAAGTGCTCATCGAACGCGTGCTTGATCACGCGCGCGTTCTCGCGCAGGTGAGCGCGAGCAAGACTCCGCGCGCCGGATCGCGGCTGCTGCTCGCGCATGGCGCCATTGCGGAGGTGCTCGGCCGCGCTGGTGAATTTTTCGAGCTGCGCTTTATCGATTGCACGGACGTGTTCGCGCTCCTTGAGTGCGCGGGTAGCGTGCCATTGCCGCCCTATATCACGCATGAAGCGGACGCGGGCGACGCGGCGCGTTACCAGACGGTCTACGCGCAAACGCCGGGCGCGGTGGCGGCGCCGACGGCCGGCTTGCATTTCGACGAGGCGCTGCTGGCGACGCTTAGGGCGCGCGGGGTGCGGCTCGGCTGGATTACGTTGCACGTAGGCGCCGGCACTTTTCAGCCGGTGCGCGTGGAAAATCTGGCAGAGCACACCATGCATGCCGAGTGGTACGCGCTGCCGCAGGCAACGGTGGATGCGATTGCTGGTGCGCAAGCGGCGGGCGGCAAGGTGATCGCGGTCGGCACCACGAGTTTGCGCGCGCTCGAGTCGGCTGCGGCAGACGGCGGGTTGCGCGCGGGCAGCGCCGAAACGCGGTTGTTTATCGTTCCCGGCTACCGGTTCCGGATCGTCGACCGGCTGATCACGAATTTTCATTTGCCCCGCTCAACGCTGATGATGCTGGTCGCGGCGTTCGCGGGCATGGATAATATCCGCCGCGCGTATGCCCATGCCGTGAAAGAGCGGTATCGTTTTTTCAGTTACGGCGATGCGATGTTGCTAGAAAAGCATGATTTGGAACCGTCGATGAACGCCGATGAACGCGGATAAGATAAAATTCCAAAGCGTTAGCCACAGAATTCACAGAGAAAAAATCAGAACGACATCTTTTTCAAATTGTTTTCTGTCTCCGTGATTTTTGTAAAAAAGTGTTCTTGTTTCATCGGCGTTGATCGGCGTTCATCGGCGGTTGCATGAATGTAGAGCATGAATGTAGAAAAATGAGCAAACCCAAACCCGAATCCCGCGACCGCTATCCGCATTTCCTCGCGATTACCACGCGCTGGATGGACAACGACGTCTACAATCACGTCAACAACGTCAACTACTATTCGTACTTCGACACGGTGGTCAACGAATACATGATGCGCGAGGGCGTGCTGGGCCTGGAAACCGGGCCGATTTGCCTGGTGGTGGAGACCGGGTGCCAGTACTTCAGCCCGCTTTCGTTTCCCGATACCGTGCATTGCGGACTGCGCGCAGCACACCTCGGCACGAGTAGCGTGCGCTTCGAGATCGGAATTTTTAAGAACGACGAGAAAGTCGCCGCCGCGCAGGGCCATTTCGTTCACGTCTGCTGCGACCGCGCGACGCACCGGCCGCTGCCGATGCCGGACGGCATGCGGCGCGCTCTCGAAAAGTTGCGCGTCTAAGGCTGGTATCCGGGAAAGGCAGGCTGACTTGTCTGTGCTCTTGGCACGCTAAGCGTACGCTTTTATACTGAATTGCGTACGTAGTGGAACCGCGCTAAAATGGCTGTTATTGTTACCGGGAATCCCGTTCATGGCCATCACAGCAACCAAGCTCAGGTCCGACCTCTATCGCGTGATCGACGACGTGATCAGGAAGGGTGTGCCGGTCGAAGTCGAGCTGCGCGGCAAGAAAGTGCGCATCGTGCCTGCCGAGCCGCGCGACAAGCTCGCCAATCTGGTCAAAAGGCCCGGTGTCATCGTGGGCGATGCCGGTCGTCTGGCGAGCGTCAAAACCTTCGACGACGCGAAGTGGCGCAAGAAATGGGGTAAGCGCCTCAAGTGAGCGTGTATCTCGACACGCATGTCGCGGTCTGGCTTTATTCTGGCCAGACCGAACGCCTGAGCAAGCGCGCCGCCAATCTGATTAATCGGGAGCGGGTCGGCATCAGTCCTGTCGTCCTGTTGGAATTGCAATATCTCCGGGAAATCGGGCGCATCACCGCAGCGCCGCAGGCCATGATCGCGGATCTGAAGCAGCGCTTGGGCCTTGCGGTCAAGGATCGTTCGCTGGAGAGTGTCGCGGAACGCGCTCTCGGACTGGCCTGGACCCGGGACGCCTTCGACCGCCTGATCGTGGCGCAAGCGGCACTCGACAACGCCGAGCTGGTCACATCCGACCGGCTGATTCGCAATCATTATCCGAAGGCCGTCTGGTAGCAATACCGGGAGAGCATGATGGATGTGCTGGTTGAAATCGAGGATGAGAACCTACTGTGGCTGCTGTTGACCGCGAAAAAGAATAAACGATCGCTCAACCAGGAGTTGCTCGACATTCTGAACTCTGCGAACCCCGTGGTTTCCGCAGCTTGCTTTTGATTTTCATCGGCGTTTATCGGCGTTCATCGGCGGCTAATTCTTGATGGAGTTTTCGCTCACAGCGACCGACGGCGCCGCGCGCGCGGGCACGCTCACGCTGGCGCACGGCACCGTCGACACGCCGGCGTTCATGCCGGTGGGCACGTATGGCACGGTCAAGGCGATGAGCCCGGCGGAACTCCGGGAAATCGGCGCGCAGATCGTGCTCGGCAATACCTTTCACCTGTGGCTGCGGCCCGGGCTCGAGGTCATCGCCGCGCACGGCGGTCTACATCGCTTCATGGGCTGGGACGGGCCCATCCTGACCGATTCGGGGGGCTTCCAGGTGTTCAGCCTTGGCGAGCTGCGCAGGATCAGCGAGGAGGGCGTCAAATTCCAGTCGCCGGTCAATGGGGACGCGTGTTTTCTCACGCCGGAAGAGTCAATGCGCATACAGCACGTGTTGAACAGCGACATCGTGATGGTGTTCGACGAATGCACGCCATATCCGGCCGACCTCGCGCAGGCGCAGGAATCGATGGAACTGTCGCTGCGCTGGGCCGAGCGCTCGCGGCGCGCGTTTGACGCCGGCACCAGTGCGGCGTCCGGCAACGCGAACGCACTGTTCGGCATCGTGCAGGGGAGCATGCACGAACAATTGCGCGACCGCTCGCTCGCGGGACTCACCGCCATCGGCTTCGACGGCTACGCGATCGGCGGCCTGTCGGTGGGCGAACCGAAGGCCGACATGCAGCGCATTCTTGAGCATACCGCGCCGCGGCTGCCGCCGGACAAACCGCGCTACCTGATGGGGGTGGGCACGCCGGAAGACATCGTGCAAGCCGTGACCGCCGGCATCGACATGTTCGACTGCGTGCTGCCGACGCGCAATGCGCGCAACGGCTGGATTTATACGCGCCACGGCACCCTCAAGCTTAGGAACGCGCAGTATCGCAACGATATCCGGCCGCTCGACGCGGCGTGCGGCTGCTACACGTGCCGCCACTTTACCCGCGCTTATCTGCACCACCTGCAGAAAGTGAACGAAATCCTCGGCGCGCGGCTCAATACCTGGCACAACCTGCATTACTATTTCGAATTGATGGCGGGCTTGCGCGGGGCGATCGCCGCCGGGCGGCTGGCTGATTTCGCAGGCGAATTCAGGCAGGCTCTATCGCCGTGCTAGAATACGCACCTTTTTACGGGTCGCGGCGAAGCGTGCGCCGCGCATGAGGAGACAATACCGTGTTTATCAATGAAGCCTGGGCGCAAGCGGCTGCGCCCGCCGGCGCCGACCTGATGTCGATGCTGCCGATCATCCTGATGTTCGTCGTGCTCTACTTCGTCATGATCCGTCCGCAGATGAAGCGCGCGAAGGAGCACAAGGTGATGGTGGAAGCGCTGCAAAAAGGCGACGAGGTGATTGCCGCCGGCGGCGTGCTCGGCAGGGTCGCCAAGGTCACCGACAATTACGTCACGCTCGAGATCGCCGACAAGATTGAAATCAAGGTGCAGCGTCCCGCCGTGCAGCTGGTACTGCCCAAAGGCACCATCAAGGGCGTTGAGTGAAGGGGGAAGGGGGAAGGGGGAAGGGTGAAGGGTAAAGTCAAACCCGCACCGGCATTCCTGGCTTTTTCCCTTCATATTTCGCTTTTCACCCTTCACCCTTCCCCCTTTACCCTTCACATTTTCAAATGAACCGCTACCCGCTCTGGACCTACCTGCTGATCGGCTTCTCGCTGCTGATCGGCGTCGTCTATACGCTGCCGAATTTTTTCGGCGAAGTGCCCGCCGTCCAGATCTTGCCGGCGAAATCGACGCAGAAAATCGACACCGAGCTGATGAACCGGGTCGAGCTGGCGCTGAAAACCAGCAATATCGCGAACGACGGTATTTTTCTTGATTCGGCCAGCCTCAAGGTGCGGTTTGCCGACACCGACACCCAGTTGAAGGCCAAGGATGCGGTGCAGAAGCAACTTGGCGATGATTTCGTCGTCGCGCTGAACCTGCTGTCGCGCAGCCCGCGCTGGCTCACCGCGATCGGCGCGCTGCCGATGTATCTCGGGCTTGACTTGCGCGGCGGCGTGCATTTCCTGCTGCAGGTCGATATGCCGTCGGCGCTGACCAAGAAGATCGACGGGGTGGCCAGCAACATCCGCGGCCTGCTGCGCGACAAGCGCATTTCGTACAGCGGCATCGTGCGCGAAGGCCAGACCCTGCAGATCAAGTTCCGCGACAAGGAAGGCCGCGACAAGGCGCGCAAGGAAATCGAAACCGCCAGTCCCGAACTTGTGTTCAACGAGCAGGAGCAGGCCGGCGAGTTCCGCCTCACGGCGGCGTTGAAACCCGAGGAGCAGAAGCGCACCCAGGACTTGGCACTCCAGCAGAATATCGCCACGCTGCGCAATCGCGTCAACGAGCTGGGTGTCGCCGAGCCCATCATCCAGCAGCAGGGCGCCGACCGCATCGTCGTGCAGTTGCCGGGGGTGCAGGACACCGCGCGCGCGAAGGAATTGCTCGGTCGCACGGCGAGTCTCGAACTGCGGTTGGTCGAAGCCCATGCGAGTGACCCGCAGGGCCGCGATTACGATCCGAAGAAAATTGAAGAAGCAATGAACGGCAACGTGCCGTTCGGCATGGAGTTGCATATCGAACGCCGCGGCAAGACGACCGAACCGCTGCTGCTGTCGAAGAACGTGATCATCACGGGCGAGCGGCTCACCAATGCGGCGCCCAGCTTCGACCAGCAGGACAACAAGCCTATCGTCAGCGTCGAGCTCGACGGCCAGGGTGCGCGCATCATGCGCGACACCACGCGCGAGGCGGTCAAGCGGCGCATGGCGGTACTGTTGATCGAGAAAGGCAAACCCGAAATCATCACCGCGCCCGTCATCCAGTCCGAGCTCGGCGCGCGGTTCCAGATTTCGGGCCAAATGTCGACGCGCGAGGCCAACGACCTCGCGTTGCTGCTGCGCGCCGGTTCGCTGGCAGCGCCGATGGATATCATCGAAGAGCGCACGGTGGGCCCCAGCCTCGGCGCCGACAACATCAAGATAGGATTTCACTCGACATGGATCGGCTTCACGTTGATTGCCGTTTTCATGATCGCGTACTACCACATGATCGGGGTGATTTCGGTGGTCGCGCTCGCGGTCAACGTGTTGTTCCTGATTTCGCTCTTATCAATGCTGCAGGCGACGCTGACGCTGCCGGGCATGGCCGGCATCGCGCTCACCGTCGGCATGGCGATCGACGCCAACGTGCTGATCAACGAGCGCATCCGCGAAGAGCTGAGGAACGGCAACACGCCGCAGGCCGCGATACACGCCGGCTACGAACGCGCGTGGGGGACGATCCTTGACTCCAACATCACCACGCTGATCGGCGGTCTCGCGCTGTTCGCCTTCGGCTCGGGCCCGGTCAAGGGCTTCGCGGTCGTGCTGTGCCTCGGCATTCTGACTTCGATATTCAGCGCGGTGATGGTGTCGCGCAGCATCGTCAACCTTTATTACGGCGGCCGCCGGCGCCTCGATCACGTCTCGATCGGGCAGGTATGGAAGCCGGGAGCGGAAGCAAAGGAAAAGGCGTGAGGGGAGAGGCGTAAAGGGTGGAGCGATTCTTCGCCTCACTCCACACGCCTGACCCCTCACGCATTTAGGAAAAACATGGAATTCTTCAGGATAAAAAACGATATCCCGTTCATGCGCCACGCGCTGGTGTTCAACGTGATATCGATCATCACCTTCCTCATCGCGGTGGGGTCGCTCGCGACCAAGGGCCTGCACCTGGGCGTCGATTTCACCGGCGGCACGGTGATGGAAGTGCACTACGCGAAGGCGCCGGACGTCAACAAGATCCGCGAACAGATGAGCAAGCTTGGTTTCACCGACGCGTCGGTGCAGAACTTCGGCACCTCGCTCGACGTGATGATCCGGCTGCCCGTAAAGGCGGGACTCACCAGCGCCAAGCTCTCCGAGCTGGTGCGCGACGAGCTGCGCAAGGACGATGCCACGGCGGAAGTCAGGCGCGTCGAGTTCGTGGGGCCGCAGGTCGGCA
>JANNPG010000563.1:0-2962 GCA_031399805.1 Betaproteobacteria bacterium
GCGTAACCGGCATCGCCGGCATACCGGATAGCGAAAGCCAACCGTTGCTCGAGGAACTTTATGCCCATTGTACGCGGCCAGAATTCATTTACCGCCACCAATGGCGTGTCGGCGATTTGCTGATGTGGGACAACTGCTCGGCGCAGCACCTTGCCGTGCAGGATTACGCGCTGCCGCAGCGCCGTCGCATGCACCGCACGACCCTAAAGGGTTCGGCGCCTTTCTGATCAACCCCGCTAAACGCAGAGGAACCTGAATGCAGTTTGCCGGGAAGGTTGCGATTGTTACAGGTGGTGGCGCCGGCATTGGCCGGGCGGTCGCCGAGAAGTTCGCGCAGGAACGCGCGATAGTCATCATCGCTGATCTTAACAAGAGCGCCGCCGACGAAGTTGCGTTGGAAATAAACCAACAGGGCGGCTCGGCGATGGCAATCGACACCAACGTCGCTGATTCCGCTGCGGTACAGCTGGCGACCGAGGCGGTTTTTGCGAAGTACGGGCGTATCGACATTCTTGTCAACAACGCCGGGATTCGCTTCATAAAACCGCTGCTCGAGCAAACCGAGGAAGAATGGCGCCAGACGCTGGACGTCAACCTGACCGCGCCGTTCATATGCACGAAAGCGGTTATTCCCTATATGCTGCGCGGCGGCAAGGGCAAAATCGTCAACGTGGCATCGGTGGCGGGCTTTATTGGCCGCCCCAATCGGGCCGCCTATTGCGCGTCAAAAGGCGGATTGATCGCTTTTACCAAAGCAGCAGCGGTGGATATGCGGGGCAAGAACATCTACGTCAATGCATTGGCGCCCGCGCTGATCGAAACGCCCTTCAATGCGACGTTCTCCGAAAATGCAGCACTGGGGCCGAGCTGGGGTAAGGAAGTGATTGTTGGACGCTGGGGCAAACCGTCGGAGGTTGCGGAAGCCGCATTATTTCTGGCATCTGACGCTTCTGATTTCATTACCGGAACGGTAATCACCGTCGATGGCGGCTGGACTTCATCGATGGTACGCGCAACGGAAGACTGATACTCGTGCAAAATGCGGCCGTAAACACGTTGCGACACACGGCACCGGCGGTGCAGGCAGCGTATGACACGGCGCGGCGCATTTCCGATCGTGTGGTGGTCGATGGCCGGCTCAGCGCCGCGACTACTCATGAATCCTTTGCCGTCGAAAATCCTGCCGACCTGAACGTTATCGGCACCGCGCCGCGTTGCCGGGATAACGATGTTGATCGCGCCGTGCAGGCGGCGCAGCGGGCATTTCCCCAGTGGGCGGGCATAGCGCCGCGCGAGCGCGGCAAACTCGTCAGTCAGGTTGCCGATCGGCTCGAGCGGGAACGCGAACCGCTGGCGCGCTTACTGTGCCTCGAAACCGGTAACGCGCTGGCAACTCAGGCGCGTCCCGAAGTCGCCGCCATGCTCGACATATTAAGGTTGTTCGCCGGGTTCGGCAGCGAGATCAAGGGCAGCACCGTTCCCTATGACGCCAACACGCTCATGTTTACGACCCGCGACCCGCTCGGCGTCGTCGGCGCCATCATCCCGTGGAATGCGCCGCTATTTTTGATGGCCGCAAAAATCGCGCCGGCGCTCGTGGCGGGCAACACCGTGGTTTTAAAAACGGCCGAGCAGGCCCCGCTTGCGGTGCTGCGCGCCGCGGAAATCATCCAAGAGGTGCTGTCGGCCGGCGTCGTGAATGTAATCTCGGGCTATGGGGAAGAAGCGGGCGCGCCGCTCGCGCGGCACCCGCTCGTGCGCAAAATCACTTTTACCGGATCGGTGCCTGTAGGCAGGCAGATTTTGCATTACGCGGCGGATAAGATTTGCCCGGTTACTCTGGAACTCGGCGGCAAAAGCCCGAACATCGTGTTGCCGGACGCGGACCTTGATCTGGTGGTGCCCGGCATTGTTACCGGCATGCGTTTCACGCGCCAGGGACAATCATGTTCCGCCGGCACGCGGGTTTTTCTGCATGAACGCATTTACGATATTGTCGCCGCGCGCGTGATCGAGGAAATCGGCAGGTTGCGCGTCGGCGATCCAATGGACGAACAAACCCAGGTCGGCGCAATCATTTCCCGCGAGCAGTTTGAACGCGTCGCGCGCTACGTGGAATTGGCGCGCAATACCCCCGGCGCGCGAATCCTGTGCGGCGGCGGGCGTCCGGCGGACCCGGCCTTGCAACAGGGACTCTACTTTGCGCCGACCCTGATCGAAGGGGTTGCGCACGAATCCCCGCTATGCCAGGAAGAAATTTTCGGGCCGGTTGCGGTGCTGCTGCGCTGGCAGGACTTTGACGACGTGTTGAGGCAAGCCGATGCCACGGACTTTGGACTGGCGGCCACGATCTGGACCCGGGACCTGAATCGCGCGCTCACGTTCGCCGAGCGCATCCAGGCAGGTTTCGTCCAGGTCAATCAGTATGCGACGCCGCGGGCGAACGTCGCTTATGGCGGGCTGAGGCAAAGCGGACTTGGTAAAGAGCTGACGCTGGAAAGCATGCTCGAGCACTTTACATCCAGCAAGACGGTGATCATCAATCGCGGAACGCCGTCGCCGTAAAACTTTGGCCGGCAGGTTACGGAGGGGGGCGGAACGGCAGCGCCAAGCCTCCAGCGCGTAGGGTTGTTCTATTTTTGGTAGGCACTGCAACCAGGCGGTCCGCGCCGCGTGACGCGGGAGATCAATGCTGCACGCGCAGAATTTGCCGTACCGCGGCCGCAGTGATGGATGGGTCGCTGCGATTGACCAGATATCCGAAATTCTCCGCGTGCTACGCCGCCAGAGCCCCTGGCATCCCGCCCGGGACCAGACACTCATCCACGACTTCCCCGCTCACCGTTTCATGCTCGAGCAACGCGGCCGCCAGGCGGTCAAGGGCGTCCCGGTTCGCGAACAGAATCTCGGCGCATTGACGCTCGACGTCCTTGATGATCTCACGCGCCTCGGTAATCGCTTC
>JANNPG010000107.1:0-1938 GCA_031399805.1 Betaproteobacteria bacterium
CCTTTTGGGCGGAACGCGATACGGTTGATGACTGGGCGCTCGTGAAGCTCATCGAGCCGAAGACCGGCAGGAGCAGTAATCTCGGCGAGCGGGTGGGCTATTTTCAGTTCGTGGCGGCGCTCCCCGCTGCGATCATGGACAGGCCGCTCATATCGGCGGGCTACCCGGGACAGTCGCCCGACTTGATCGCGCATGTCGGATGCCGCCTGGCGCGCGTCGATCAGGACCATCGCTGGCGCATGGCGTGTGCGATGAGCGAGGGACAATCGGGCGGACCGGTGACACTGCAAACTTCTGACCGCGGCGACA
Source organism: Betaproteobacteria bacterium (assembly GCA_031399805.1). Lineage (GTDB taxonomy): Bacteria > Pseudomonadota > Gammaproteobacteria > Burkholderiales > SG8-41 > PALSA-1004. The sequence goes on from JANNPG010000107.1 coordinate 310, forward strand.
TTCTGATTGCATTGAACTCGGCCAAGCCCGACACGCGCTCCGGCATCGTGTCGGCGGACGAGGCCCGGTTGAGCAACCTCAATTACGCCACACCGTTCAGCCGTGCCGCGGAAACCCGCATCCGGCGCAGTATGGACGCCAACCGCTGCGACTGAGCACGGTACAGTACAATCCAACGAACTGCCCGGAGGAAACATCATGAAATCCATCGCTGCGATTGCGTCGATTGCATTGGCCGGTCTCGCGTGCGCTGAGCCTGTGCACGCGCAATCCTATCCGGACAAGCCGATCCGGGTGGTGGTGCCGTGGCCCGCGGGAGGCATCACCGATGTCATCGCGCGCGCGGTCGGCCTGCGCGTGTCGGAAGTATTCGGCCAGCAAATGGTCATCGACAACCGGCCCGGCGCCGGCGGCACGCTCGGCGCCGGCATCGTCGCCAAGGCCCCAGCTGACGGCTACACGCTGTTGATGCACGACATAGCGAGCCACTGCATCTCGGCGACGCTATACACCCGGCTCACATACGACCCGCTTAAGGACTTCGCGCCGATCATGCTGGTGGCGGGCTCGCCGATGGTGCTGATCGCGAACCCCGCACTTGGCGTGCGCACCGTGCCGCAGTTGATCGAGCTGGCCAAGTCGAAACCGAAGCAGCTCAACTATGCCTCGTCCGGCAGCGGCGCGATCACCCATCTCGGGGCGGTGCGGCTGCAGCGCATGGTCGGGATCGATCTCGTGCACGTGCCATTCAAGGGCAGCATCCCCGCCACCTCGTCGGTGATCGCCGGCGAAACGTCGATCGCGTTCTCGACCATACCCGCGGCGGTGCCGCAAGCGAAGGCGGGCCGACTCGTGATTCTCGCCGTATCGTTTCAGAAGCGGTCGCCGCAGTTGCCGGACGTGCCGACCATCGCCGAGACTGTCGGCGACTACGATCTCGGCCTGTATTCCGGACTGTGGGCGCCGGCGGGCACGCCGCGCGCGGTGGTCGGGCGGCTGCATGCCGAATTCATGAAGGCGATGGAGCAGCCCAGGGTCAAGGAAATCCTCGACGCAAATTCAGCCGAGCCGGGCCGCATGACACCCGCGCAGTTCGGCGAATATCTGGCAAAAGAAGTGAAAGTCTGGGGCGAAGTGGTGCGCGCCGCCGGCGTCAAAGTCGATTGACTGGCGGTGGCCTTGATAACAGTGCGTGGCCGCCGATACGCGCGGAGTAAAAGCAAGTGCAATTTAGCCGCCGATGAACGCCGATATGATCAAAAACAAGTCAACCGGTAATGACGACGCCCAGGGCATCGACCTGACCACCCAGGGCAAGCATGCGGGCCGATACCGCCTCGGGTGACAAATCATCCATGAATTCAACGCGCAGTTCGATGCGGGTATCACTGCGCCCGGTCGCCGCCTTTTCCAGCGCTGCCGACACGTTCTGATAGAATGACCGATTGCTCTGCTGCACCAGAAATCCGAACCGGCGCACCGGTTGCCCCTCCGAAAGTCCTCTCACCAGGTGAACTCGCCGCCGCAAAAGGCGCTTTCGGGCGAGAGGCGCAACGGTGACAGGTTGCCGGCTCGTTGCGACAAAGGTCAGGGCGCACGGCGAATGGCATCGCGGTATCGACGTTTGAC
>JANNPG010000644.1:0-5473 GCA_031399805.1 Betaproteobacteria bacterium
TGCCGGCAGAACCTTGAGCATGGCCGGCACCAGCGTGCGTATGCGGTCGGGTGTCAGCAATCCGCCCGGATCCTTGATCATCATGACGTCGATGCCGGCGCGCGCGATCAATTCCGCGGTCTTGCGCGCGAAAAATTCGTCGGTATGCACGGGGCTTTGGCAGAACACCACCGAGCCCACGGATTCCATGCCGAGCTCTTTGACTCTGCGCAGGATGCCGACGATGTTGTCTAGATCGGATAGCGCGTCGATTGCGCGCACGCGGCGGATGCCGTTTTTCGCCAGGCATTCGAGCCACAGGTAATTGACGTCGTCGGGCTGCACGTCGAAGGAGAGCAGGCTCTTGCTGCGCATCGCCGACTGCAGCTTGGTGCGCGTGACGCGTTCGCGCATGAGCCGCAGGCGCTGCCACGGGTCTTCCTTCAGATAGCGCACGCAGACATCGAACTGGATGGCGCTCATCAGGTCGATGGCTTCAAGGCCGATGCGGTCCATTTTTTCAGCCACCGGCAGCATCATCGCGGTGGTCATGCGCGTCGCCCACAGGCACTGGTGTGCGTCGCGCAGCGTGGTGTCGATGACTTTTATTTCAGACATCGGGTTTGATAATGACCAGTACCTGGTCCTCTTCGACCATCGCTTCATTGGCAGCCGGTATGGCGGAAATGGTTCCGGCGACGCCGGCCTTGAGCGTGCTGAAGAGCTTCATCACCTCGAACACGCCGACGGTGTCGTCCGGTTGCACGCGATCGCCGACCTCGGCGTGCGGTTTCGCGCCGGGCGTCGACGCGCGGTAGAAGGTGCCCATAGTCGGTGCCCGTATTGCCACGTGGCCCAGGGGGACTTCAGCCTGCAGCGGAAGTTTTCCGACCGCTGCGGGAACCGCGGCAGAGACGGGCGGCGGCGCGGGCGTGGCGCGCGCAGTCGCGGTGGCGGGCGCGGGCGCGGCGCCGCCGCTGCGGCTCACATGCAATTTCAATTCGCCGATTTCGAGATGAACATCGCGCTCGCCCATCTCGTCGATGATCTTGAGGATTTGCTGGACGTCGTCGTGGGTGAGTTCCGACATGATTAAGTCCTTAACGATCCCTGCGGGTCACAGCACTTTGCCCGGGTTCATCAGGTTGTGCGGATCAAGCGCCCTTTTCACCATGCGCATGAGGTCCAGCTCGGTGGCGTCCTTGTAATGCGCGAGCTCGTCGCGCTTCGCCTGTCCGATGCCGTGCTCCGCGCTGATGCTGCCGCCGAATTGCTGCACGATGTCGTGGACGAGGCGGTTGACGTCGGTCATGGTGCGCGCAACCGTGTCGCTCCTTTCGCGGCCCGGCACGAAGGCGTTGAAATGCAGATTGCCGTCGCCCAAGTGGCCGAAGCAGATGATGCGCACGCCGGGAAACGCCGCTTCCAGCGCGGCGCCCGCGGTCGCGATGAATTCCGGGATGCGGCTTACCGCGACCGCGATGTCATGCCGGTAAACCAGGCCTTCGTCCTTGGCCGCATCGGGTATCGATTCGCGCATGCGCCACAGGGCCTTGCCCTGCGCCGCGTTTTCCGCGATGACCACATCGTTGATGAGATTGCGCTCGATGCCGGCGGCCAGCGCCTGCTCGACGGTTGCGCGCAACGCGCCGTCGTCGCGCGCGCTCGTAAGTTCGGTCAGCACGTACCAGGCGTGAGATGCCGCCAGCGGATCGCGCGTGCCGGGAATTCTGCGCACGACCATCTCGAGGCAGTTGCGCGAAACAAGTTCGAAGGCGCTGACGCCGTCGCCGCAATGCTCGCGCAACAGTGCCAGCAGTTCGACCGCCTGCGCGGGATTGGTGATGCCGGCAAATGCGGTGACGTTGCCGTGCGGGCGTGGAAAAAGTTTCAGCACGGCCTGGGTGATGATGCCGAGCGTACCTTCAGCGCCGATAAAAAGATGCTTCAGGTCGTAGCCGGTATTGTCCTTGCGCAGGCCCCTGAGCCCGTTCCACACGCGGCCGTCGGGAAGCACCGCCTCGAGGCCCAGCACGAGATCGCGCGTATTGCCGTAACGCAGGACATTGATGCCGCCCGCATTGGTCGAGAGATTGCCGCCGATCAGGCAACTGCCTTCACCGCCGAGACTCAAGGGAAACAACCGGTCGACGTCGGCGGCCGCCTGCTGGATATTGGCGAGTATGCAACCCGCCTCGGCGGTCAGCGTGTTGTTGAGCGGATTGACTTCGGTGATGCGGTTCATGCGTCCCATTGCGATCACCACCGCATCGCCCGTCGCATCGGGGGTCGCCGCGCCGCACATGCCGGTGTTGCCGCCCTGCGGTACGATCGGCGTGCGCGTTTCGGCGCACAATCGTACCACCGCGGCGACTTCGGCGGTAGAGGCCGGTCGCACGACCGCCGCCGCCCGGCCCTGATAGAGGGCGCGCCAGTCCGCGAGATAGGGCGCCATGTCGGCGGCATCGGTGACGATGCCGCGCGCGCCGACGATCGCGGCGAGGCGCTGCGGCAGGTCGTCAGCAACCCGGGGCCGGGCGTTCATCGTCCGTGGCGTGCGGCGTCAGCTGCCTGGAACGTGGTGGATCTCTGGAAAGAACAGGTCTTTCCACGTCGCAGGTTTCTTTTTGATGGAGCCGACTTTGTGCATGAAATCCGAATACTTCGTCGTGTTGTTAGGCACCAGCGTGTAATTCACCTGCGGGCTCGACACAATCTTGTACAGCCAGTCGACGGTGAGATTGGACTTGGTCTGCTCGATCCACATCTGCGCGGCGGCGCGCTTGTCCTTGTTGAGGATGTCGGTGGCTTCCTGGAGCGCGGCGAGCACGGCCTTGTAGGTTTTGGGATTGGCATCGCGGAACTTGGCGGTGGTCCAGATGACGGTGAAGGTGTGCGCGCCGCCCATCACGTCGAACGAGTTGAGTATGGTGTGGATGCCCGGCCGCTCGAGCTGCTGGAACTGGAACGGCGGCACACTGAATACGTTGTTGATCTCGCTCGCGCCGGCCAGCAGCGCGACGGTGGAGTCCGGCGGCGACATCGACACGGTGAGGTTGTCGTATTTGGCGTAATTCGCGTCGCCCAGCAGTTGCGCGGCGGCCATTTGCAGCGTCACCGCCTGCACCGAGGATTTTATGCTCGGCACCGCGACGCGGTCTTTTTCGGTGAAATCGCGGATCGACTTGATGTGCGGGCTGCGCGAGTTAAGCAGGAACGGCTGCGAACTCAACGCCGACACCCCGCGTACCTCCTGCGGCGTACCGAGGGATTTTTCCCATAATGTGATGAGACCGGGGACGCCGCCGGAGACGTAATCGACTTTGCCCGCAAGCAGCGCATCGTTCATGAAGTTGGGGCCATTGAAGCGGTCCCAGAACACCTTGACCTCGCCCAGGCCGGCCGCCTTGGCGTGCTTCTCGATCAGCTGGTTGCGCTCCATGATCGCAAACTGCATATAGCCCATGCTGAACTGCTGCGCGAGCCGCACTTCCGAGACTTCGGCGCCGGCGGTGCGACAGACGATGCTCAGAAATGCGAATGCGAACACTATCGTCGAGCGGGCTCGAGACATCTGATTTCTCCTCAGGTGGCGCCGCGGCATCGCGCGAGTAAACGCGCGGCGAGGCAGGGTTCGAGTATAACAACCGCGATTCGCGTGCAGCAAGGGCTGCGCCGCCGTGCTGCCGCAAAAAAATGAGGCCGCGACCTTGCGGGCCGCGACCGGCCGAGTCAGCGCCACCTTTTAAGCCGCGCCATTCCTTAGTCTAAGGTGCAAGCAGTACGCGCAACACCTGCGCGGTTTCTCCGCGCTCGTTAATAAAAAACTGCCGTAGTCTTACGCGAGAAGTTCGCGTAAGACATACGGTAGTATCCCTCCGTGCGTGTAGTAATCGACTTCGATCGGTGTGTCGATGCGCAGTTTCAACGCAACTTGTTCGCTCTTGCCGTCGTTGCGGCGGATGGTCATCGTCACGTCCTGCATCGGCGTGATGCCTTTTTCGATGCCGGTGATGTCGATGACTTCCGAGCCGTCGAGCTTAAGCGATTGCGCGGTCACGCCGTCCTTGAACTGCAGCGGCAGCACGCCCATAAAGACGAGGTTGGCACGGTGAATGCGCTCGAAGTTGCGCACGATCACTGCTCTCGAGCCCAGGAGTTGCGGACCCTTCGCCGCCCAGTCGCGCGACGAACCCTGACCGTATTCGTCGCCGCCAAAAACGACGCTGGGCACGCCGTCCTTCTTGTAGCGCATCGCGGCTTCATAAATCGAAGTCTGCTCGCCGCTCGGCTGGTGTATGGTGACGCCGCCTTCGCTGCCGGGCACCATCAGGTTCTTGATCCGCACGTTGGCGAAAGTGCCGCGCATCATGACCTCGTGATTGCCGCGGCGCGCGCCGTAGGTATTGAAGTCCGCCACGCCGACGCCGTGCTCCTGCAGGTATTTGCCGGCCGGCGATGTGGCGCGGATGCCGCCCGCGGGGCTGATGTGGTCGGTGGTGATCGAGTCGCCGAAGATGCCGAGCACGCGCGCGCCCCTGACGTCCGTTACCTTGCCGGGCTGCATCTTGAAGCCGTCAAAGTAGGGCGGGTGGCGCACATAAGTCGATTTCTCGTCCCACTGGTAAGTGGCGCCGACGGAGGTGGGTATCTCGTCCCACATCGGATTGCCTTCGCCGAATGCCGAAAAGAGCTTGCGGTACATTTCGGGGTCGGTCGCATACTTCATGACCGCGCCGATTTCCTTGGTCGACGGCCAGATGTCCTTGAGGAAGACCGGCTTGCCGTCTTTGCCGGTGCCGAGCGGGTCCCTGGTCATGTCGATGTCGACCGTGCCCGCAAGTCCGAACGCCACGACGAGCGGCGGGCTCATCAGGAAGTTGGCACGGATGTTTTGGTGGATGCGTGCTTCGAAGTTGCGGTTGCCCGACAGGACGGCCGCGGCCACGAGGTCGTTCTTGATCACGGCTTCATCGATGTGCGCGTCAAGCGGCCCCGAATTGCCGATACAGGTGGTGCAGCCGTAGCCGGCGACGTAATAGCCGAGTTGCTCGAGGTAGGTCAGCAGTCCGGCGTTTTTCAGGTATTCGGTGACCGCCAGCGAACCCGGTCCGAGTGAGGTCTTGACGCGCGGATGCGGCTTGAGGCCCTTTTCAACCGCTTTCTTGGCGAGGAGTCCCGCGCCGAGCAGCACGCCGGGGTTCGACGTGTTGGTGCACGACGTGATCGCCGAGATCAGCACATCGCCCTGGCCAACGTCGATGCCCGCTTGGCTGGTCGGCACCCGTTTGTTCATCTCGTTCGCCTTGCCATAGCCGCCGTCGGTAAATGCTTTGGCCATGAGTTCCTTGAACTTGCCCTTGAGTTCGGGCAATTCGAGGCGGTCATGCGGACGGCGCGGCCCGGACACTGCGGGCTTGATCGAGGCGAGATCGAGTTCAAGGACTTCGCTGTAATCGATATCGCCTTTTTTCGGCATGCCGTACATGCCCTG
>JANNPG010000669.1:0-1991 GCA_031399805.1 Betaproteobacteria bacterium
GCGCGTAGCTTTATCCAGGCTACGTTCTATGTTCACTCACAAACCTAGGGAAGCGCTGATTAAGTCCGTTCGTGCTGATGTATAGAAGCACGAGCATCGCGTCTACCGAGCAATACCATTCACCCTTCTATACATCAGGGCGAACGGTTGAGGACTTAATCAGACTTTCCCTAGATAGCGTTTCTCCAGATGCGTGCGCAGGTGCGCCGGGTTCAGCGCTTCGCCACTGGCGCGCTGAACGAGCTCCGGCGTTTCCCAGCGGCTCGCCTGCGACCAGATATTTGCGTTGAGCCAATCGAACACCGCAGTGAGATCGCCCGCCGCAATGCGCGCATCGACATCCGGCACGGCGCGCCGGATGGCCGCAAACCACTGCGCCGCGTACATCGCGCCCAGCGTATAGCTCGGAAAATAGCCGAAGGCGCCCTCGGTCCAGTGCACGTCCTGCATGCAGCCGTCTTTGAAATTGCCGCGAGTGTCGAGCCCGAGCAGGGTCTGCATCTTCTCGTCCCATAACGCCGGAATGTCCGCGGCCTCGATCTCGCCCTCGATCAGCGCGCGCTCGATATCGTAGCGCAGGATCACGTGCGCCGGGTAGGTCACCTCGTCAGCTTCCACGCGGATGAGTCCCGGCGCGACGCGCGTCAGCAGCATGCAGAGATTGTCCACGCCGAATGCGTCTTGCGCGCCGAAATGTGCAGTCAGCATGGGCGCCAGGAGACCGACAAAACCGCGGCCGCGCGCGAGCTGCATTTCAAATGACAGGCTCTGGCTCTCGTGTAAGCCGTACGAACGCGCCACGCCGATCGGCTGGCCGAGCCATTCGCGCGGGAGATTCTGCTCGAAGCGCGCGTGACCGGTCTCGTGGATCGTTCCCATCAGGCTTTGCGCGAAGTCATCCTCGCGGTAGCGCGTGGTCAAGCGCACGTCCTCGGGCACGCCGCCGCTGAAGGGGTGCGTGCTTTCGTCAAGCCGCCCGGCTTCGAAATCAAAACCCAGCAAGTCCATGACGGCGAGATTCAGCGCGCGCTGGCTGGCGACGGGAAACGGCGGCGTCGGCGCGATCAGTTTTTCACCGCGCTGCTTCGCCTGCACGCGCGCGATCAGGTCCGGCAGCCATTGTTTGACGTCCGCGAAAATGCGGTCGATCTCGGCCGTGCGCACGCCCGGCTCGTAGCGGTCCATCAGCGCGTCGTAACGCGTGAGCCCTGTGTCGTCGGCAAGCAACTGCGCCTCTTCACGCGCGAGCCTCACCACATCGCGAAAGTTCTCCAGAAATCCGCGCCAGTCGTTGCGCGGGCGCTGGCTGCGCCACGCGTGCTCGCACTTCGCGCCCGCCAGCGTTTTCGCTTCGATGAGCGATTCGGGCAGGGCGTTGGCGTCGCGCCAGTCGCGCCGTATCTCGCGCAGGTTGGCGCGCTCCACATCGGTGAGCGGCTCCTGCTCCGCCGCGCGCAACAATTCCGCCAGCCGCGGGTCGGTGCGCGTGCGATGCATCAACGCGTTGAGTTCCGCTTCGGCGGCGGCGCGCGCCGCGTTGCCTTTCCGCGGCATCATCGCATTGCGGTCCCAGCTGGCAATCGCGGCGAGATGGCCATAGCGGTAAAGTCGCGTCCACACGCGGCAGAGTTCGTCGTAATTCGGCGCGGAGGCGGGTGCGGTGGACATTTCTGATTTCACCAGTGCGCGGACGCTTGGCGCGGTATCCGCAGCCACCGGTCGGTCGCGATCAGAGTTTGGGAATGCGCAAAGTCTTGCTGATCATCAAGGTCCCCGACAACAGGAACAGCAGAACCAGCGGATGCAAATCCCACGGTCCCCAGGTCCACACACCACCGTAAAGATGCTCGCCCAACCGCTCCTGCCACGCGAGCACCGCCAATACCGCGACCAGCAGCACGCTGGTGGGGATCGGCGTGCCTTCAAAGTAGACAACCTTGTCGCCGCCCTGCGCAAGGCTCTCGGCGGTCACGTTATAGCGCGCGAGGCGA
>JANNPG010000661.1:0-7820 GCA_031399805.1 Betaproteobacteria bacterium
GCAATTCCTCGGTAATTTCGTCGTTGGCGTTGGCGATGATCTCGCCGCTGTCGGTGTCGATGACATTCTGGGCCAGCACGCGCCCGAGCAGGAATTCCTGCGGCACCCTGATCTTGGAGAGATTCGCATCCTGCATTTCGCGCACGTGCTTGACGGTAATGCGCTTGTCCTTGGCCACGATGACCTTGCCCGACTTCGTCGCGAAGTCGAAACGCGCGGTCTCCCCGCGCAGCCGCTCCGGCACCAGTTCGAACTCGATGTGTTCCTTATGCAGGCGGAAGGCATCGAACGCGAAGAATTCGGCGAGTATTTGCTCGGGCGTGTAGGCGAGCGCCTTCAACAATATCGTCACCGGCATCTTGCGCCGCCGGTCGACACGGAAATAGAGGTAGTCCTTGGGATCGTACTCGAAATCGAGCCATGAGCCGCGGTACGGAATGATGCGCGCCGAAAATAAAAGCTTGCCCGACGAGTGGGTCTTGCCGCGATCGTGCTCGAAGAAGACCCCCGGCGAGCGATGCAATTGCGACACGATAACGCGCTCGGTGCCGTTGATCACGAACGAGCCGGTGGTGGTCATGAGCGGTATTTCGCCCATGTAAACTTCCTGCTCCTTGACTTCCTTCACCGTCGGCTTGGATGCTTCCTTGTCCATGATCGTCAGGCGCACCTTGGCGCGCAGCGGGGCCGCAAACGTGAGTCCGCGCTGTTGACATTCCTTGACGTCGAACGGCGGTTCGCCGAGCACGAAGCTCACAAATTCGAGGCGCGCGTTCTTCGAATGGCTTTCGATCGGGAAGATGCTCTGGAACGCGGCCTGCAGGCCTTCGCTCTTGCGCGCATCCGGCGCCACGAACTCCTGCAGAAACGCTGCGTACGACTCGAGCTGGGTGGCAAGCAGGTACGGCACCTGCAGCACGCTCGCGCGTTTGGCAAAGCTTTTACGGATACGCTTTTTTTCAGTGAACGAGTAGCTCATTGAGGCTCCTCAAAAGTAAAGGACGGACCAGGACCCAACGCACCGCTGGCGATGCGCTCGGTCGTGGCCCGTCAGCCACAAAAACAAAAAGGAAAAAGCTGGCGGTTGCCCGCCAGCCGTGTTTCGTCTGCCAAGTTACTTGACTTCAGCCGTTGCGCCGGCTTCGAGCAACTGCTTGAGAATCGCCTCTGCGTCGGCTTTCGACACACCTTCTTTAACCGCTTTCGGCGCTGCGTCAACCACGTCCTTGGCTTCTTTCAGTCCAAGACCGGTCACCGCGCGTACTATTTTAATGACGTTGACCTTGCTCGCGCCGGCACTGGTCAGGTGCACGGTGAATTCGGTCTGCTCGGCGGCGGCGGCTGCGCCGCCACCCGCGGCAGGTACCGCCACCGCGACCGCGGCCGCCGCCGCCGACACGCCGAACTTTTCTTCCATTTCCTTGATAAGAACGGACAGTTCGATCACCGTCATGTTGGATATCGCGTCAAGAATTTCTGCTTTTGCTAATGCCATGATGTTCTCCTGATAGATTGTCTATAGTGTGAAAGCACGCCGCTAAGCAGCCTGCTTTTCTTTCTGGTCCCGTACGGCGGCAACGGTGCGCACGAACCTGCCGGGCACTTCGTTCAGTGTCCGCACGAACGTCGCAATCGGCGCCTGCATGGTTCCCAGCAGCTTGGCGAGAAGTTCCTCGCGGCTCGGCATCGAGGCCAGATTTGCCACGTCCTTGGCGGACATGACTAAATTGGCCATCGCGCCGGCTTTGATAACGAACTTATCATTGCCCCTGGCAAACTCGTGCAATACCTTCGCGACCTTCACCGGATCGCTCGAAATGCCGTACGCGAGGGGACCGACCATTTTTTCGGACAGTCCGGCGAACGGCGTTTGAGCGACGGCGCGGCGCGCGAGTGTATTCTTGAGGACACGCAGATAAATGCCCGAGACGCGCGCTTTTTTGCGCAGATCGGTCATTGCTGCGACCCCAAGGCCGCGATACTCGGCGACTACAATGGCCTGTGCCTGCGCAACCTGCGCGCCGATTTCAGCCACCACCGCCTGCTTCTCTTCCAGATTAAGACCCAAGGCCTACCTCCATTCGTTAATGGCCACGCACCTATTCAAGCATCCGTAACCGACCCACGGCGACCTTAAGCTCCAGGCATTAGCAACAAACCTGATTCACGGGACACGCCGTCTGCGTAGAGCGTGAGGCGTAAGGCGTTAGGAGTGAGGAGTAAAGCCCTCCAAATTCCTGCAACCATTACCTCGACGATTAAGTCATCAGGTTCGGGATCAGCGTCAGCGTTCGGCTTTTCATCGCCTCACGCCTCACGCTTCACGCCTCACCTGCAAACCCCTACGGTCTTTGACAACCTGCCGGCAACGCACACAACCGCGCCCACCGGCAGCCCAAAGCCTTCACTACCCATTCCGCACTTCCAATTCAATTCTTTACGCCTGCGTGCCGCCCTGATCAACGCGCACTCCGACGCCCATCGTGCTCGATACCGATACCTTCTTCAGGTAGATGCCTTTGATGCCGGTGGGGCGGGATTTATTCACTGCGTCGAGCAGCGCTTTCATGTTCTCGACCAGCGCATCGACAGTGAACGACGCGCGGCCTATCGTGCATTGCACGATGCCGGTTTTGTCGGCGCGATACTGCACCTGGCCTGCTTTCGCATTTTTCACGGCGGCGGCAACGTCCTGCGTGACCGTGCCGACTTTCGGATTCGGCATCAAGCCGCGCGGGCCCAGTATCTGGCCCAGTTGACCCACCACCCGCATCGTGTCCGGGGTCGCGATGACGACATCGAAATCCATCTTGCCGCCCTTGATCTCGGCCGCGAGATCGTCGAGGCCGACGAGATCAGCGCCAGCGTCCTTGGCAGCCTGGGCCTTGTCGCCCTGCGCAAACACCGCGACGCGCACGGTCTTGCCGGTGCCGGCGGGCAGCACGACCGAGCCGCGCACGGTCTGGTCGGACTTCTTGGCATCGATGCCCAAATTGATGGCGACATCGATCGATTCGTTGAACTTGGCCGTCGCGTTTTCCTTGACGATTTTCATCGCGTCGGCAAGCGGATACAGCTTCGTGCGATCAACCTTGCCCGCGATCGCCTTGTAGCGTTTGGTCAAAGTTGGCATGTTATACGCCCTCCACTTCGACGCCCATGCTGCGCGCACTGCCGGCGATGGTTCTCACCGCCGCATCCAGATCGCTCGCGGTCAGGTCAGGCATCTTGGTCTTGGCAATTTCTTCGGCCTGGGCGCGCGTCAGCTTGCCCACCTTGTCGGTGTGCGGCGTCTTGCTGCCCTTGTCGAGCTTCAAGGCCTTCTTGATCAACACCGACGCCGGCGGCGTCTTGATGATGAAGGTGAAACTCTTGTCCTGAAACGCGGTAATCACGACCGGCAGCGGCAGGCCGGCCTCCATTTTCTGGGTCTGCGCGTTGAACGCCTTGCAGAATTCCATGATGTTGAGACCACGCTGGCCCAACGCCGGCCCGATCGGGGGGCTCGGATTGGCTTTGCCGGCGGGCACCTGCAACTTGATAAAGCCGACGATCTTCTTTGCCACGATGACTGCTCCTTTTGGTGGGTGGTAACGGATGGTGAGGCGTGAGGCGTAAGGCGTGAGGCGGAAAACCTCATGCTCGACACCGCAACTGCCTGTTCCACCCTCCCCGTAATTAACAACAAACCACTCTTTAACAATGTCAGGGTATAAACGCCTCACCCCTCACGCCTAACTCCTTACGCCTCACGCCTTCTCGACTTGTCCGAAATCCAGTTCCACCGGCGTGGAACGCCCGAAAATCGTGACCGACACCCGCAACTTGCTCTTGTCGTAGTTCACGTCCTCGACATTGCCATGAAAGTCGGTGAACGGGCCTTCCTTCACGCGCACCGATTCGCCGATCTCAAACAGCACCTTCGGCCGCGGCTTCTCAACGCCTTCCTGGATCTGGTGCAGAATGTTCTGCACTTCCTTCTCCGAAATCGGCGTCGGCTTGGTCGAGGTTCCACCGACAAAACCCGTGACCTTGGCGGTGCTCTTGACCAGGTGCCAGGTATCGTCCGTCATCTCCATTTCAACCAGCACGTAGCCCGGGAAAAACTTGCGTTCGGAAATGTTTTTCTGGCCGCTCTTCATCTCGACCACTTCTTCTACCGGCACCAGTATCTGGCCGAACTTGTCCTGCATTCCGGCGCGCGCGACGCGGTCGATCAACGCACGCTGCACGCTCTTCTCGAAGCCGGAATATGCGTGCACTACATACCATTTCTTACTCATGAATCCTGACCCATCAGTATGCGTACCGCCCATAGCAACCCCGCGTCTATCAACCATAAAAACAACGCCATCACAAACACGAACGCGAATACGATCCCGGTCGTCTGCAAGGTCTCCTTGCGGGTCGGCCACACGACGCGCTTGGTCTCGTCTATCGATTCCTGCGCGTACGCAAAAAATTCCTTGCCCGGCGCGCTGGTCCAGAACACAACAACCGCAGCGACCGCACCTCCGATGACCGCGCCAACGCGCGCAATCAACGGGCTTTGATCCCAGTAGTAAAACGCCGCGATACCCGCCAACAGCAACGCCACTGCGACCGCAATTTTTATCTTGTCTGCCATTTGTCCCGTTCAGCATTTCAAGTGCAGAGTCGGAATTGAAATTTATCCCGCTTTCGCTTACTCGCCGAACTCTTAACCTTCAACGCTCACCAGCTGCCCTGGCAGGCCAGGAGGGAATCGAACCCCCAACCTTCGGTTTTGGAGACCGACGCTCTGCCAATTGAGCTACTGGCCTAATCCTTGTTCATTTAAGTGCAAACGGGCGAAGAAGCGAAGCTTGCTTCGCCGCCCCGCCCCGCAATTTCGGTTACTCGATGACTTTAGCGACGACGCCGGCGCCGACGGTGCGGCCACCCTCGCGGATCGCGAAGCGCAGCCCCTCTTCCATCGCAATGGGCTGGATCAGCGCCACCGTGATCGAAATGTTGTCCCCCGGCATCACCATCTCCGTGCCCGCCGGCAACTCGATATTGCCCGTCACGTCGGTGGTGCGAAAGTAGAACTGTGGACGATACCCGTTGAAGAACGGCGTGTGCCGCCCGCCCTCATCCTTGGAGAGCACGTAGATCTCGGCCGTGAACTTGGTGTGCGGCGTGATGCTGCCCGGCTTGGCCAGCACCTGCCCGCGCTCCACCTCTTCGCGCTTGGTGCCCCGGAGCAGGACCCCCACGTTGTCCCCCGCCTGACCCTGGTCCAGCAGCTTACGGAACATCTCCACACCCGTGCACACGGTCTTTAACGTCGGCTTCAAGCCGACGATCTCGATCTCTTCGCCCACCTTCACGATCCCGCGCTCGATACGACCGGTCACCACCGTGCCGCGCCCCGAGATCGAGAACACGTCTTCCACCGGCATCAGGAACGCACCGTCCAGCGCCCGCTTGGGTTCCGGAATGAAAGTGTCCAGCGCTTCGGCCAGCTTGAATATCGCGCCCTCGCCCATATCCCCCTTGTCGCCTTCGAGCGCTTTTAACGCCGAACCGATGATGATCGGGGTCTTATCGCCCGGAAATTCATACTTCGACAGGAGCTCGCGCACCTCCACTTCCACCAACTCCAAAAGCTCTTTGTCGTCCACCATGTCCGCTTTGTTCATGAACACGACGATATACGGCACCCCCACCTGACGCGCCAGCAGAATGTGCTCGCGCGTCTGCGGCATCGGACCGTCGGCCGCACTCACCACCAGAATCGCACCGTCCATCTGCGCCGCACCCGTAATCATGTTCTTGATGTAGTCCGCGTGCCCCGGGCAGTCCACGTGCGCGTAGTGGCGCTTCGCCGTCTCATACTCCACGTGCGCCGTGTTGATCGTGATCCCGCGCGCCTTCTCCTCCGGCGCCGCATCGATCTGGTCGTAGTTCTTCGCCTCACCCCCATACTTCTTCGACAAGACGTGCGTCATCGCCGCCGTCAGCGTCGTCTTGCCGTGATCCACGTGACCGATCGTCCCCACGTTCACGTGCGGCTTCGTGCGCTCAAATTTGCCTTTTGCCATTTCGGTTCCTTGTTACTTTTTAGGGCCCTTGTCGGGGCCGTCGCGATTGATAATGCCTTCGGCGATGTTCTTCGGCGCCTCGGTGTAGTGCTTGAATTCCATCGTGTAAGTCGCGCGGCCCTGTGTCGCCGAGCGCAGCGAGGTCGAGTAGCCGAACATTTCTGCGAGCGGCACCTCCGCCTTGATCACCTTGACGCCCGCGATTTCGTCCATGCCCTGGATAATGCCGCGGCGCGACGACAGGTCGCCCACCACGTTGCCCATGAAGTCCGGCGGCGTTTCGACCTCGACCGCCATCATCGGTTCGAGTATCGTCGGACTGGCGCGGCGCATGCCTTCCTTGAAGGCCATCGACGCGGCCATCTTGAACGCGTTTTCATTCGAGTCGACCTCGTGGTACGAACCGTCGAACAGCGTGACCTTGACGTCGACCACCGGGAACCCCGCGAGCACGCCCGCTGGCAAAGTGTCAATGAGCCCCTTTTCGACCGCCGGGATATATTCGCGCGGCACCGAACCGCCTTTGATCGCATCGACGAATTCGAAGCCCTTGCCGTGCGCCTGCGGCTCGACCTTCAACACGACGTGACCGTACTGGCCGCGTCCGCCCGACTGCTTGATGAACTTGCCTTCGACCTTGTCGCAGGTTTTCTTGATCGTCTCGCGATACGCGACCTGCGGCTTGCCGACGGAAGCCTCAACGCCGAACTCGCGCTTCATGCGGTCGACGATGATCTCCAGATGCAGTTCGCCCATGCCGGCAATGATCGTCTGACCCGATTCCTCGTCGCTGCGCACGCGGAACGACGGGTCTTCCTGCGCCAGGCGGTTTAACGCGATGCCCATCTTTTCCTGGTCGGCCTTGGTTTTCGGCTCGACCGCCTGCGAAATAACCGGCTCCGGGAATATCATCCTCTCGAGAATGATGATTTTCTGCGGATCGCACAGCGTCTCGCCGGTCGTCGCTTCACGCAAACCGACCGCAGCCGCGATGTCGCCCGCGCGCACTTCCTTGATTTCCTCGCGCGTATTCGCATGCATCTGCAGCAAGCGCCCGATGCGTTCCTTGCGGCCCTTGATCGGGTTATAAATCGTGTCGCCTGAATTGACCACGCCGGAATATACGCGGAAGAAAATCAGCTGACCGACGTAGGGGTCGGTTGCGATCTTGAATGCGAGGCCCGAAAACGGTTCATCGTCACTCGCCCTGCGTTCGGTCGGCTTGTCATCGTCATCGATACCCTTGACCGGCGGAATGTCGACCGGCGCCGGCAGATAATCGATGACCGCATCGAGCATCGCCTGCACGCCTTTATTCTTGAACGCCGAGCCGCACAGCATCGGCACGATCTCGTTATGGATCGTGCGCGTGCGCAAGCCGAGCTTCACTTCCTCGACCGACAGGCTGCCTGCCTCGATGTATTTGTTCATCAGCTCTTCATTGGCTTCGGCCGCGCTCTCGACCATCTTGTCGCGCCATTCCTGCGCCTTGTCCTGGTGATCGGCGGGAATGTCCCTCAATTCGAATTTCATGCCCTGGGTCGAATCGTCCCAATAGATCGCCTTCATGCGCACCAGGTCGATAACGCCCTCGAATTTTTCTTCGGCGCCGATCGGAATCTGGATCGGCACCGGGTTGGCCTTAAGCCGCGACTTCATCTGGTCGAAGACCTTGAAGAAGTCCGCGCCCTGGCGGTCCATCTTGTTGACGAATGCAAGCCGCGGCACGCCATATTTGACAGCCTGGCGCCATAC
>JANNPG010000025.1:0-5735 GCA_031399805.1 Betaproteobacteria bacterium
GCGAACGCCTGATCGTTGATCTCGAGATCGAACGCCATGCCGTCGACTCTGAATTCTTCGGGATTAGGGTTTTGTATGCGCAGCTTGAGATTGAATTGCTGCTCGAAGAGCCCGGCATTGCCCACCCCGAAATCTGAAATCGTGACCGCCGGCGCCTGCGCACCGGGCGGCAGGCCGGCGCACCCGGATAATGCCGTGGCGACCAGCAACGCGACGGCTGCGATGCCTGCGCATCCACCGCTCCTGCGAAACCCATAATTCATCGTCGTTCCCTTTCCCGTCCGGCGCGGTTGTGATCAATTCGTCACTGCCATAACGCGCGGCGCGGCGCAAAAGCGTACACGGATTTTGCGCGCGGCGGCGAGTATGGCCTAATACGATACCTCACACCGCGAGACCATGCGTTATGGCCCAGCACCGTTCATACCGCTACTATGATTTCGTGATGGTGGCTTTCGTCACCGTGCTGGTGTGCTCCAACCTGATCGGCCCGGCGAAGATCGCGCAGGTGGACTGGCCGCTCTTCGGCACGCTCACGTTCGGCGCCGGCGTGCTGTTCTTTCCGATCTCCTACGTGTTCGGCGACATACTCACCGAGGTTTACGGTTACGCCCGCTCGCGGCGCGTGATCTGGACCGGTTTCGCGGCGCTCGCATTTGCGGCCCTCATGGCGTGGGTCATCGTCAAGCTTCCGCCGGCGCCGTTCTGGCACAACCAGGGCGCCTACGAAATCGCGTTCGGCTCGACCTGGCGCATCGCCGCCGCCTCGCTGATCGCATTCGTGTGCGGCGAATTCGTCAATTCATTCGTACTCGCGAAAATGAAAATCCTCACCGCCGGGCGCTGGCTGTGGACGCGCACCATAGGCTCGACGCTGTTCGGCGAAGGTGTGGATTCGTTGTTGTTCTACCCGCTTGCATTCTACGACAGCGGCATTATCCCGAACGACAAGCTGCCGCTCGTGATGCTTTCCCAGTTCATCGTCAAAGTCGGCGTCGAAGTCGTCTTCACGCCGATTACCTACAAGATCGTCGGCTGGTTGAAACGCGCCGAGCACGAGGACTACTACGACCGCGATACCGACTTCAATCCATTCACGCTCAAGACCTGACGCGATGCGCTGAACTCGCCGGTTCGTTTTTCATTGTCGGCGCGCGCGATGCGCTACAATCGGGCGACTTCACCGTGACTACGATTTCCACCCAAAACTGGCGCACCCCCGCCGTGATCCTGATCTGCGGAGGCCTGGCGCTCACCATTGCGCTCGGCACGCGGCACAGCTTCGGCCTCTTCTTGCAGCCGATGTCCGCCGACCTCGGCTGGGGCCGGCAGACGTTCTCGTTTGCGATTGCCATACAAAACCTGGTCTACGGACTCGCACAACCCGTCACGGGCATGATCGCCGACAAATTCGGCGCCGGCCGCGTCATGGCGAGCGGCGCCGTGATCTATGCACTCGGCCTGGTGCTGATGGCGTTTTCGACGAGTGGCATCGAATTCGGCGTGAGCGCCGGCATCGTGGTCGGCATCGCATTGTCGTGCAGCGGCTTCAGCATAGTCTACGGCGTCATCGCCCGCGCGTTCCCGGTCGAGAAACGCAGCGTGGCGCTTGGCCTTGCCGGCGCCGCCGGTTCGTTCGGGCAGTTCGTGATGCTGCCCTTCGGCCAGACGCTGATCACGCATATCGGCTGGCACAATGCGCTGTTGACGCTGGCGGTGACGATACTGCTGATCGTGCCGCTGTCAGCCGCGCTCGTTGAAAAACGCGCGGCGCCCGCCGCCGGGCAATTCAGGCAGTCGATACCCGAGGCGCTGCGCGAGGCGCTGGGGCACCGCGGCTACTGGCTCTTGTGCATCGCATACACCGTATGCGGCTTTCAGCTGATTTTCATTTCAATCCACTTTCCGGCCTACATGGTTGATCAGCACATGACGCCGGAAACCGGCATGATGGCGCTGGCGCTGATCGGGCTCTTCAATATTTTCGGCAGTTACTTTTGGGGCTGGCTCGGTGGGCGCTACACCAAGAAATACCTGTTGAGCATCCTCTACCTGACGCGCGCCATCGGGATCGCAGTGTTCATCGCGGCACCGCTCACGCCGTGGTCGGTTTATCTTTTCGGCGCGGTGATCGGTTTTCTGTGGCTCGGCACCGTGCCGCTTACCAGCGGGCTGATCGCGCAGATATTCGGCGTGCGCTACCTGTCCACGCTATCCGGCGTCGCCTTCCTGTTTCACCAGATCGGCAGCTTTTTCGGCGTCGGCATCGCGGGTTACCTGTTCGACGCGACCGGCTCGTACCGCCTGATGTGGGTGCTGACGATCGGCATGGGCGTGCTCGCTGCCATCCTCAATTACCCGATCGACGACCGCCAGATCGTACGCGCCAGAGCTACAGCCTGAGAGCCACGATACCGCCGGCAACCAGCACTGCGCCCGCGATGCGCGGTGCGCCGAACCCTTCGCGCAGCACCATGCAGCCAATCAGCGCCGCCAGCAACACGAGCAGCGTGACGTCGAGCGGGAGGCTCATCGCACCACTTTACCGCGGCTCACCGCATTACGCGGGCGGTGATGCCGATACGCACGCGGCAGCGATTTTCAGATAATGCTCAAGACCGGGCGTTTTGCACCCGGCCGCTTTCGCCAGATCATCCCAGCGCCGCACCCTCACGGCGTCCTGCGCGTACGGTTGCGCAATAAACTTCGCGGCCTCGTCCGCATTGAATATGCCGCCCTGCAATTCGAGGCTGCGCTGCGAATCCTCGGACAAACTCGCCCGGTATTCGCGCTCGACCGCGCACAGGTAGCGTTTGGCGTCGACGTGCAGACGGATCGGCTCGAGCACCGCTTCGGGAAACATGTGCTTAAGCGCCAGCACGCCGTGGAATTGATGCTTGTCGTCGATCCCGCGCAGGGTCGGCGTGTCGCCCATGTCGTTCGACATATGGCCGAAATCGTGCAGCAGAGACGCGGTGATCAGTTCCGCATTCGCCTGCGTCTGCTCCGCGAGTTGCGCGGTTTGCAGTGCGTGTTCGAGCTGGGTCACCGGCTCGCCGAGGTACAGGCACCCGCCTTTAGCCTCAATCAGCGTTTTGATTCCGGCTATCGTCAGCTTCACGCGCCGCGCTGCCCAAGAGTGCCTAACATAGTGAAACGCACACGAGTTTCATTATGTTAGGCACTCTAAGCCTTGGGAGGACCGCCATCCAGCGACGGGTCGAGCGAATGGCCGCTGCGAACAAGCCGCTCCGCCTCGCGCAGCCGCGTCGGCGCGAGCACTCCCGCCGACTCGAGAATCGGATACGCGATCGAACAGATGTGCGAGTTGATGCGTTTTAAGTCGCGGATGATGTCAAGATGCAGCGCGCTCGTCTCTATGCTCGACAGCTTGTTATTCACCAACCGCTGCAAATGGCTGTCCGCGTAGGCGCGTTCGAGATTGCGGAACTGCTCCTTCTCCGAGATCAGGCGCTGCGCGGTTTTCAGGTCGCCGTCGATGAACACGTTGAGCCCCAGCTGCAGGTTGGCGAGCACGCGCGCGTGCAGTTCGCAGATCTCCTGCATGCCGGCCTCGGAGAAGCGCAGATTTTTCCTGATTTTCTTCTCGGCAATCTCGATCAGATTCTTGTCGATGATGTCGCCGACGTGCTCGAGGTTGATGGTAAAAGAAATAATATCGGCCCAGCGTTTACTGTCTTTCTCCTCGAGCGCCTCGCGGCTCATCTGCGTCAGATACAGCTTGATCGCGGTATACAGCTCGTCGACGTCATCGTCCATACGGTGAATCTCGCCGGCGAGCTTCAGATCGTTGGTGCGCAGCACGGTCAGCGTGCCGCGCAACATCGTCTCTATCATGTCGCCCAGGCGCAGCGCCTCGCGCGCGGCGCACGAGAGCGCGAGCGCCGGCGTCTCCAGCGCGACCTTGTCGAGATAGCGCGGTTTGGATGCGCTGGCCTGCTCCGGGTTCGACGGCAGCATGCGCTCGGCGAGCCGCGCAAAGCTCTCGGTAAATCCGATGAACGCCAAGGCAATCGCAACGTTGAAAGCGAGATGAAAATTGACCACCTGGCGCTGCGGATTCGGATCGAGGACAGTCAACCAGTCGCCGACCCAGTGCAAGATCGGCAACACGAGCAGGCAGCCGGTCAGTTTGAAAAAGAAATTGCCGAGTGCGACGCGCCGCGCCTCCGGCGTCGAGTTCAGCGTCGCCAGTATCGCCAGCACGCCGCTGCCCACGTTGGCGCCGAGCACGAGGCCGAGCGCGACATCCGGCGAGATCATCACCGCCGAAGTCAGCGTTGCGATCAGCAGCACCACCGCCAGACTCGAATAGCACAGCACCGTCAGGCTGGCGGCGATCAGCATGTCGAGCAGCACATCCCCGGTGATCGACGCAAACAGCACCTTCACGCTTGCCGCCTGTGTCAGCGGCTTCGATGCGAGCACGATCAACTGCAACGCGAGCAGTATCAGCCCGAATCCGAGCAGAATGCGGCCAATGCGGCCGGTCGTCGTGCTCTCGCGCGACAGATGGATGACCACGCCGGTAAAAATCAGCAACGGCCACAACCACGACAAGTCGATCGACAGCAATTGCACGACCAGGCTGGTGCCGACGTCGGCGCCGAGCATGATGGCGAGCGCCGGCGCGGTTGCGATCAATCCCTGGCCAACGAACGAGGTGGTAATCAGTGCCGTCGCCGTACTGCTTTGCAGCAGGCCGGTGACGCCGATGCCGGCAAGCAACGCGTGGAAGCGGTTGCTGATGCTGGTGCCGAGCACACGGCGCAGCTGGCCGCCCCAGGTGCGCATGATGCCGGTGCGCACGAGGTGGGTGCCCCACACCAGCAGTGCCACGCCCGCCAGCAAATTCAATAGTACCTGCATTAAGCCGCCTCTCCCGCGCTCTTCGTCATGGTGGCCACCCGCATTACCACGGCAGCGAGTAAGTCTTGATGTTGGTGAAGCTCTTGATCGCCTCCTGCACGCCTTCCTTGTAGCCGAGGCCCGAATCCTTGATGCCGCCAAACGGCGTGAGCTCCAGCCGGTAGCCGGGCACTTCCCATACGTTGACGCTGCCGACGTTGAGTTCCTTCACGAAGCGCATGATGTCGTCCAGCCGGTTGGTGCAGACGCCGGAGGAAAGTCCGTAGTCGGTCGAATTGACGATGCGGATCGCGTCGTCGACGTCCTTGAAAGTGATGATCGGCGACACCGGCCCGAAAGTTTCGTACTTCACGACCTGCATTTCAGGCTTGACGCGATCGATCACGGTCGGCGAATAGAGCGCGCCCTTGCGCACGTTGCCACACAAGAGCCGCGCGCCCTGTGCCACCGCGTCATTCACAAGTTTCTCGAAGCGCGTCGCCGCCGCCTCGTCGATCACAGTGCCCATGTCGACCTTGGCATCAAGCGGATCGCCGTAGCTCCACGCTTTGGTTTTCGCGACGAGCGCCTCGGTAAAGTCCGCCGCAATTTTCTCGTGCACGAGGATCCGCTTGACCGCGGTGCAACGCTGCCCGGAGTTCTTGTACGAGCCGCTGGCCGCAAGATCCGCCGCTTTTGCCACGTCGGCGTCGTCCATCACCACCAGCGGATCGTTGCCGCCCAACTCCAGAATCTGGCGTTTGTAGACCGCCTTGGCGGCGATGTACTTGCCGATCGGCACCCCGCCCGTGAACGTCACCATGTCGGCGTCCGCATTGGTCAGCATTTCATCGGCGATCTCTTGC
>JANNPG010000039.1:0-4598 GCA_031399805.1 Betaproteobacteria bacterium
GTCTCCTGTGGCGAGTCGCGTGGTACCTCGCGGTGTTGCGCGAGTGTATCATGCCGGTTCGCAGCGGAAACCGGAGGCAGGCGTGTGCGAAGATTACCGGGCGGCGGCGGGTGTGGATTTTGAAATGGACACGCAAGATTTTGCCGCCGGGCGTAAAATCAGCTGTCCTTTGCTGGTGATCGTCGGCGGACAGAGTCACACGTCAAAATTCTACAGCTTCGAGGACGCGTGGTCGCGGTATGCGGCCAACCTCGTGCGCTGCATTGCGTTGCCGTGCGGGCATTATCCGGCCGAGCAGGATGCCGACGGCACCCATCGTGAATTGAATGGATTTTTCTATAACTGAACGGGTTACGGACTAAGCAGAGACTGATTATGGACGCCTCCGAATTTCTTATCGAGCCCTCCGCTCTCGCCGCCGCGCTGGCGTCGGGCGCGGTCCTGATTGACGCGCGCAAGGCGGGCGAATTCAAGACCGGGCATATTCCCGGCGCAATACCGTTGTCGACCTACGATGTGCTGGTGAACAATAGTTCGCTCGATGGCATGAAGGGATTCGTCGAGGCCGCGGTCCATCGCTTCAGCGCCGCCGGTGTCAGCAGCGAGCGGCCGGTCATCGTATACGACGCGGAAACGGGCATGCGGGCCGCGCGCGAGTTATGGATACTCGAATACCTCGGCCATCGGCATGCGCGCATGCTGCACGGCGGGTTGCGGCAGTGGCAAGCAGAGGGCGGACCCGTGCTCACCGGCACCGACATCACCACGGTACGGCCCAAGATAATTCACCTGTCGGTGGCGTCCGGGTGCAACGCGCCCGCGGACGAAATCGTGCGGCGCGCCGGCTCCTGGAATTTTGCGCTTATCGACGTGCGTAACGATCTTGAATGGGCGGGCAAGGACGACACGCCATGCTGCCCGCGGCGCGGCCATATACCGCACGCGGTGCATATTGAGTGGACCCGGTTTCTCGAGAACGGGCGGTTCAAAGCGCCGGCGGCGATCATCGCGCTGATCGAGGAGCATGGCGTTAATCCGCGGCACGAGATCACAGTGTACTGCCATCGCGGCGCGCGTTCCGCCAATACGTACTATGCGCTGAAATACGCCGGCTTGCCGGGCACGCGCAATTTCATGGGCTCCTGGCACGAGTGGTCGTCGCGCGCCGATCTGCCGATCGCGTAGGCGCCTGGAAACAGGCGGAACCGGTTGGAACGATGGATTGACACCTGTCTCATTATGTTACGGACTTTTAGTCCGGTTTGACGCCGGAAACCTTGACCACCCGGGTCCACTTTGCAGTCTCGCTCTTGAGATAGGCCGTGAACTCCGCCGGGGATGTCGGAGCGGCATCGATACCGCGCTCGTAGAGGGCCTGCTTGATCTCGGGTGAGTTGAGCGCCGCCGTCATTTCCTTGTGCCAGCGCGCGACGATAGGCTGCGGCAGGTTGGCCGGACCGAGCATGCAGTACCAGTTGGTCGATTCGTAGCCCTTGACCCCGCTTTCGTCCACGGTCGGCACGTCGGGCAGGGCTGCGGACCGCTTGTTGCCCGTGACCGCAAGCCCGCGTGCCTTGCCCGCTTTGACCTGGGGCACGGCGGTCGAAATGATGGCGACGAATAGTTCAACCTGTCCGCCGAGGAGATCGGTCAGCGCCGGTCCGCCGCCCTTATACGGTATGTGCGTCATGTCGATTTTCGCCATCGTCTTCAGGAGTTCGCCCGATAAATGGCCGGTGCTGCCGGTGCCGGAACTCGCGAAATTGAGCTTGCCGGGACGTGCGCGGGCAAGGGCGATCAGTTCTTTGATGTTTTTGACGGGCAGCGTGGGATGGGCGATGAAAATGTTCTGCAACGCGACCGTGCGGCCGATCGGCGAGAAGTCCTTGAACACGTCGTACGGCACCTTGGTGATGGCCGGCGTGATCACGAGTGCGGCGAGCGTGCCGAGGTGCATTAGGTAGCCGTCCGGCGGCGCCCTGGCCGTGAGTTCGGTGGCGATGACTCCGTTTGCGCCCGGCCGGTTATCCACGATCACCTGCTGTTTGAATGCTTCCGCAAGTTTGGGCGCGAGCAAACGCGCAACGAGGTCCGTTGCGCCGCCGGGCGGAAAGCCGACGACGATCCGCACCGGCTTGGCCGGGTAGTCCTGGGCCGCCGCGGCAAATGCGGCGAGCGCGAGCAGGCAGGATAGCGGGGCGCGCATCAGTCCGCCCGGGCGCCTGAATCCTTGACGACTTTGGCCCACTTCGCCATTTCCGATTTGATATAGGCGCCGAATTGCTCGGGCGTGCCGGGCGCCGCGTCGAGGCCCTGGTTGAACAGGAAATTCTTGACGTCGGGCATCGCCAGCACCTTGGTGACTTCGGCATTCAGTCGCATGACGATGGCGCGCGGCGTTTGCGCAGGCGCCAGCAGGCCGTACCAGTTGTTGGCGTCGAAACCCGGCAGGCCCGATTCGGCGATGGTCGGTATGCTGGGCATCAATGCGGAGCGCTTGATGGTGGTCACCGCGATGCCTTTAATCCGGCCGGCCTTGATCTGCGGCACCGCGCTTGCCGCGGTCGCGTAGACCAGTTGCACCTGACCGCCGACCAGCTCGATCATCGCGGGCCCCCCGCCTTTGTACGGAATATGCGTCATTTTCACGCCAGCCATGGTGTCGAACAATTCGCCAGCGAGGTGCCCGGTGCCGCCCACGCCCGAGGAGCCGTAGTTGAGCGATTTTGCCTTGGCAAGCACGATAAGTTCCTTGACCGTGCTCGCCTGCACTGAGGGGTGCAGCGACAGGATGTTGGTCGAATCCACCGCCTGGATGATGGGCGCGAAATCCTTGATTGAATCGAACGGCAGCTTGGTGCGGTAAAGGCTGGGATTGATGGCGAGCGCGGCGATGGTGCCCAACAACAGGGTGTAGCCGTCGGGAGTGGCTTTGGCGACCAGATCGGTTGCTATATTGCCGGCGGCGCCGGCGCGGTTGTCGATGATCACCTGCTGGCCGAGCAGATCGCCGAGCTTGGCCGAGATCGCGCGCGCAGTGGTATCCGTGCCGCCGCCGGGCGCGAAGCCGACGATCATGCGGATGGGTTTGGTCGGGTAGTCCGCAGCCTGCGCACCGTTGTGCAGAGTGACAAGCGCGAGCGGAATGGCGATCAAGTTAAGGGTGGCGGACTTCATATGGGGTTCCTCTTTTGGTGGTTTCGACTATTATACCGGTCGCGCCGCAGCCAGAGGCTGTTGCGGACTCTAAAGAGCGGGAGCGTGGCAATGAATCGTGCATTGAAGATCGGCGTACTCGAGGGCGACGACATCGGGCTGGAAGTCGTGCCGGAAACCATCAAGGTGATGAAAGCGGCCGCGCAGAAGTCAGGCCTCGCGATCGACTGGTTTCCGATGCCCATCGGCAAGACGGCGCTCGACAAGCTCGGTTACACGCTGCCGCCGGGCACGCTCGAAAAACTTTTCACGCTCGACGGCTGGGTATTGGGGCCGATCGGGCATCAGGCGTATCCGAAAGACAATCCGCAGGCGATCAACCCGCATCCGATCCTGCGCAAGAATTACGATCTGTTCGCGAACATCCGTCCGTCGAAGTCGTTGCCGGGCCTGCCGGCGCTTTATCCGGACGTCGATCTCATCATCGTGCGCGAAAACAACGAAGGGTTCCCGCCGGACCGCAACGTTTATGAAGGGTCGGGGGAGTTCCGGCCATCGCCTGACATGACGATTTCGGTGCGCGTGATTACGCGCCAGGCGTCGAGCAAGGTTGCGCGCGCCGCGTTCGAGCTCGCGCGCACGCGCCCGCGCAAAAAGGTGACCGCGGTGCACAAGAACACGGTGTTCAAACTCGGTTGCGGCATGTTCGCCGAGGAATGCCGCAAGGTCGCGCAGCAATTTCCGGACGTCGACTATAACGAGGTCCTGGTCGATACGTTTGCGACACGTCTCGTGATGAAGCCGCAGGACTTCGACGTGGTAGTCACCACCAATACATTCGGCGACATCCTGTCCGATGCGGCGGCCGGCCTCGTTGGCGGTCTCGGTCTGGCACCCGGACTGTCGGCCGGCCCCGATCGCGCGATGGCGCAGGCGACGCACGGCTCGGCGCCCGATATCGCGGGGAAGAACATCGCGAATCCCTACGCGATGATCGTGTCCGGTCAAATGCTATTGGAATGGCTCGGCCGCAAACATTCCGAGCCCAAGGCAGTTGAGGCGGCGCGGCTGATGGATCAGGCGGTCGACCGCGTCATCCGCGAGCGTATCGCGCTCACCGGCGATCTGGGCGGCAAGGCGACGACGAGCGCGATGGGTGATGCGATAGCGGCGGCGGTGTGAGCGTCATTCGGGATGACCCGCCTGCGAAACGGTTTCAAAATCAATTTGTAGCCGCCGATGAACGCCGATAGATTCAAAAACAATGCGAAGGCGTTAGCAACATGGAGCGCAGAGAATCAAAAATCGGTCTTCTGGCTAGATTGGGGTACTTCTGTGTGGGTCTCAATGCGTATTGACGAAGATTCTTTATGGTTCGCAACGGGTTTTCATCGGCGTTTATCGGCGGCTAATTGCCGTTTTGGATTGTCGAGACGTTCTTA
>JANNPG010000010.1:0-6305 GCA_031399805.1 Betaproteobacteria bacterium
GTGGCGAGCAATGCAAGGGTTGCCAGCACCAAATGGGTCATCGGGCTCATGATCGGATTCTCCGTGAGATCTGCATGGCTATGGTCTGACCTTGCGGCGCGCACGTCAAGTGTTGCCGCATGTATGTTATCTTGGCGCCGGCTGCAGGATGCGCCCGCAGCCGGCCATGCGCACGGGCGTATGCGGGTGCATCCCGTCATTGCGCAGCGCACGCTAGGCGCTTCCGCCAATTTTTAACAGGAGTTTTTATGCCGCGCATGACGCCGCTGCCCATCGATACGCTGCCCGACCTGACGGACGCGCTCGCGCGTTACAAGCAATCGCTTGGTTTCGTGCCGAACAGCGCGCTCATCCTCGCGCGCAAGCCGAAAATAGTACAAGCACTTTCGCAGCTTGCCGCCGCCGTGTGGGACCCGCAAGGCGAGGTGACGACGGGCTTCAAGCGCTTGCTCGCGCACGTCGCGAGCAAGGCCCACGGGTGCCGCTATTGAATGGCGCACACCGCCGGAGGGGCTCTCCGGCTCGGCGTCAGCGAGGAAAAACTCGCGGCAGTATGGGAATATAGAACCAGCGCGCTCTACAGCGAGGCTGAGCGAATCGCGCTGGATTTCGCGCTGGCGGCCGCGTCCCAGCCTAACGACGTAAGCGACGAATTGTTCGAACAGATGAAACGGCACTGGACCGAAGGCCAGATCGTCGAGATCGCGGCGCTGGTTTCGTTGTTCGGCTTCATGAACCGCTGGAACGACACGATGGCCACCCCGCTCGAGGAAGAGCCGATCGAAGTCGGCGAGAAATTTCTCGCCGGCCACGGCTGGGAGGTCGGCAAGCACGGCGGCTGATGCGGAAAATCCCCCTCACCCGCATGGATGAGGGGGATGGATCATTTCACTTCGCTTATTTCACCTCAAACTCGCCGACGAACACCATTTCCCGCCGGCCTTGCAGGCGCAGCGTGACGCTTTGTTCCTTTTGCTCTATGGTGCCGAAATTGGTCGCGAGGTTGACCTGCAGCGTGGTCGGTCCGGTCACGGCCTGGCGGCGGTCACCGAAGTACTGCGCCTCCACTTTGTATTTGCCGGGTTTCGCGCGCTTCAATGAAAACTCCTCCGGCCCGTAGCCGCCCGTGAAGTCGAGCGACATGCGTCCGCCCTGGTAGGTGAGTTGGCGCCCGTAGAACGCTTTCTCGCCATTGGGATCGGTCACCCATAAATCGATGTCGGTGTTGTCCGCATCCCACGTCAGCACCACGCGCAAATCGAGCGGCAGGTTTTTAATCAACCGCGGATCGATGCGGCTCACATCGAGTTTTTCGCCGCGCGTCGCGATGATCGCGTTGAGTTCCGCGAGCGTGATGATTTCGACGTCAGGAAAGCGCCCGTGCCACGGCTTCACCACGACCGCGTACAGCGTGTCGATGGCCTGCTGGTACTGGCCGTCGGCGTTAAGCGCGAGCCCCAGATCGCGGTACGATTGCGGCTCTTCGGGCGAGAAGTCGAGCACCTTGCTAAACACCGGGATGGCGAGTTTGGCCTCATGCGCCTGCAACAGGCGGTAGCCGAGTATGCGCAGGATATGGCGGTTCTCGAGGTCCATCTCGGCAAGGTTGGTCAGCACGCGCACGGCGAGTGCGGGCTGCCGCTTGTCGAACAGAATATCCGCCGCGTCGAGAAAGAACGCCGTGCTGTTCAGATAACCCGGCCGTTCGTCGAGATAGACGCGGTAGACGTTGTCGCCCGTCGCATTGCGCATGCGGGCCGCATACGGCGCGTCGGGTTCCCATTTTTTGAGCTGGATGGTGGCGGTGGCGGCCGGGTTGGCGGCGAGCGCGTCGGCGCTCGTGCCCGCCATCTCCATGCGCGATTTGCCGGCTTCGCGTTCCATCACGTTTTGCGCCGGCCGCGCGGTTGCCGGGGCGGGCGCCTGGTTGACCGCGTCGCGCCGCTCGTGCAATGCGCCGGAATTGCGTTCCGCCGGTGCGAGCGCCGGTGGCGGCGCAGGTTTGTCGCCCTTGGGGAAATCCCTGTTCCACCACGCTACCTTGTTCTGCAAACGGCGCACGATGTTTTCCAGGTGCGCGTTGCGATCGGCGCCGCGGCGTTGCGCGGCGGTCACGCGCAGGCGTGCGTAGTCGGCGGCCAATTCCTGCGGCGGCGCGATTTCGTAGCGCGCGTAGTCTTCGACGCGTTCGAGCACGATGAGCGAGGTCTCGCGCGTGACGAGCCGGAACGCCTGTCCCAGGCGGCGGATTTCCGCGCGATTCAGATCGTACTGCGCTTCGAGCGCTTCGATCCTGAAGCGCGCCCACAACGGGGCGACCAGCGCAAATGGCGCGGCGCCCGCGCGCACCGGCACGTCCAGCGTGACCGGCTGGGCGCCCGGATGCGCGATGGTGACGCGCATGCGCGTCGATGCTTCGGTCATTTGACCCGCGATTTCGATGCGGCCCTGCTGCGGGTACGGCGAGCGCATCACGAGTTCTCGCGCGCCGTCGGCGGAAAGCGCGGTGACGCGCGTGGTTGCATAGAGGAGTTTGCGCGCGGCCTCCTGAGCGGTGTCGGCGATCAAATCGATAAAACGGCCGCCGCTGTCCTCGGCGATGCGTTTCAGAAGCGCCGGATCGCTTTTTACCGACGCCGACACGCTGTAAACCGGCACGCGCGGAGCGGCAAACGGCCGCGTGCCGAAGTTGGACAAGCCGTCGCTGAACAGCAGGTATTCGGCAACGTCCGCGTCGGTGACAAAAGCGCCGAGATTCGTCGCGCCGTCGTAGGGAGTTGCTTCGAGTGCTGCGCGCAGCGCGCGCCAGTTGCCATCGACTACGCTGAACGATTGCGCGGCCTCCGCCGTATCGCGGATACGCGAGAGGCGCACTTCGCCGTTTTTCATGCGGCGGAAGTAAGCATCCAGAAGTGCAAACTCACGTACGTGATCGCGCGCGGCACCCGAGCCCGAGCTGTCCCACACCAGGCCCACGATGGCCGGCAGCGCGCGCGCCGCTTCGCGTGCGGGCACCGGCAAATCCGCGTAGAAATACGTCTTCGCCTCGAACATCTGCGTATACGCTTGCACACCGGGCGCGGGCGGAATATCGAGTTCGAGCACACCGCGGCCCGCATAGCGTTCGCGTGACACCTGCGCGTGATAGCCGTTGCCCGCCAGCTTGAATTCAAGCCCGTCGAGCTGGCCGCGCGTTTTCTGCGGCGCTGTTTTCGCGCCCGCCACGTTGACATCGAGCCGGAAGTTGTCGAGCGTGTCCGCGTATTCGAGCGGCAGGCGGTACACCAGCCGGCCCGCGCGTTTTTTCAGCGTCTCCGCATATCGGATAAGCACTTGCCGCGTACCCTGCGCGGGGATCGGATAGACGCGCAGCTTGAAGTTGTTGCCCTGGGTAATCTGCAGCAAGCCCGGATCGACCTGGCCGCGCGTGATGTCTTCGAACACCGCCTGGCCGCGCGCTTTGTCGACCGGCACCGCTTCGCGCATGCGCCCGTTCACGTCGAGCGCAAAGCCGAGCACGTACTGGCCGTCGAGCAGCGGAAACTGCAACTCGCCTTCAAGCACGCGGCGGTTCGGGTTGTAAAACGTGAGTGCTACTTCGGTGACCGCAAGACTGCCGCTGACTTCCGTATGCACGGCAACCTGCTGCAGCCTCACGGGTGCTTCGCCCGGCGCCGCGATCACCAGTTGCGGC
Source organism: Betaproteobacteria bacterium (assembly GCA_031399805.1). Lineage (GTDB taxonomy): Bacteria > Pseudomonadota > Gammaproteobacteria > Burkholderiales > SG8-41 > PALSA-1004. Next base: position 3,695 of record JANNPG010000010.1, read on the forward strand.
CGCGTCCAGCGTTCGGCTGCTACGGGCGCCAGGTTTTGCGCACTGGCGGCCGGCGCGAGCCACACACCCGCCGCCGCGGTTAAACAGGTTGCAACGAGCCTCTTCCACGCATACGGATACCGCATGATTTTCTCCCGGTTAAGAACGACCTGCCGCTATAAACGGCGGGCGTCCCCGGAAGGGGTTAAACGCGGGGAACGAACTCGCTAATTACGCAAGCAATTGTCGGGCAGGCACTGGATGGGCGTGAAATCGCGGTGCGCGATGTATGCGGGGCGCTGGAAACGGCGGATGTGGTTCTGGCACGAATTCAGGCTCAAATAAACAATGGTGCGGTTCCATGGCGTCAGGTTGCTGCCCGATCCATGCACGAGATTGCAGTGGAACAGCAGCATAGAACCCGCCGGGCCCTTGGGCGAGATGATGCCGCCCTCGGCGACGAGCCGCGTAATTGTGGCGTTGTCTATCGTCCACAACGGGTAGCTGGTCGTCGACAAATCGTGCCCCGCTTCCTGGCGCCCTTTTTTATGCGAGCGCGGAATGAACATCAGCGGGCCGTTGAACTCGTTCACGTCCTCAAGAAACACCGCGACGTTCATCGCGCGCGCCTCGGGCATGTCGTCGTCGTTGAACCACGTGCCGTAGTCCTGGTGCCATTGCCAGACGTCGCCGTCGAACGCAGCCTTGCCGTTGATCTTGAACTGGTGAATGTAAACGTCATCATCGAGTATCTGCCGCGCGGGCTCGATCAGCCGCGGATGGCGTCCCAGCCTGCGGTAGGCGTCGTTATAGGTATGCGCCGCGAAGTTGGTGCGCACCGCCGCGCTGCCTTTTTCGCGCACGTTCTCCGGCCGCTGTTCGGCGTAGAGCTTGGGCACTTCAGCGTTGAGCGGGCTGATCTCGGCGGGCGCGAAGAGCCCCGGGAAAAACAGATAACCCTCGAGCTGGTATTCCTCGACCTGGGCGGGCGTCAGCTTCATTGTGGTCTCCGGCGAAAAACTTAGAGCGCATTTCAAAATGAGTGTAGCGCAGGCGACCCGCCTGCTCCGGCCTCAATGCAGGCGAGTTGCCTGCGCTACGATTTCATGGTCATGGAGATTACGTATCTCTCATTTTGAAACGAGATCTCAATGTCACGAGTTGCGAGCTTATCACCGGCGTGATGTGCCGTCATCGGCCCGCGCGCGCCGCCGCATCCAGACGCTCGCAATCGCGAGCAGCCCGCCGCCGGTGGCAAGCGCAAGCCAGACGCCCATGCCGGTCGCAATGCCGGTCCCGTGTTCGGATTTCAGCGGCGTTTCCTGCGCCTGCCGCCAGGCCTTGACCCACGCCGCCGGCGCGCGCGGCGCGGCGTCGTCGCTAAGCCAGGTGAGCGTCACGGGAAACGCGTATTCCGCGCCGGGCGCGCCGCCCTGCGCGGCGCTGATCTTCAGGCGCACTTCGTCAATGCGCGTCGGTTTTTCACCCCAGTAAAAAAAACTCACGACGCCGATGCCGCCACCCGCGGGCAGCATTGCCGGCGCACTGGTGCCGCCGTCGTTGATCACCGCTTTGCCTTTAAACAAGCCGCTAACGGATACGGCGACCGGTGCTGCGCTCTTCACCTCGAAGCGCACGAAAAACGGCTGCTGGCGCGAGCAGCCCGTCCGGCGCCGGATCGGTCGCCAGAATTTTCAGGTCCATCGCGGGCTCGGCGATTGCCAGCGCCGCTCCAATCAGGAGAGCAATGCCGAATGCGGCGGGCAAAACCGTGAGCGTGGCGCCGCGCAGAATCTGCATGCCGTTACGTGCTCACCTGATTGCGTCCCTTGTGCTTCGCGCGGTAGAGCGCCTTGTCCGCGGCCCGAATGACGTCGGCGGGCGCGACGAGTTTGTCGTTGCGTTCAGCCACACCGATGCTGATGGTGACCGACACCGATTTCGTCGTGCGGAATGCGCCGCGCTGCCGCTGGGTTTTGTCCGCCTCCGGCGGCCGGTCGGTGGCGCGCAGCGCGAGCGTGTAGTCCTCGATGGCGCGGCGCAGCGCCTCCAGATGCGGTAGCGCGGTGTCGATGTTCCGGCCGGGAAACAGCACGGTAAATTCCTCGCCGCCGTAGCGGAACGGTTTGCCGCTGCCGCCGACACCGGCGATTTTCATCGCGACCATTTTCAACACCTGGTCGCCGAGGTCATGCCCGTAGGTATCGTTGAATTTCTTGAAGTGATCGACATCGAGCATCGCGATCGCATAATGGCGGCCGAGGCCCATCATGCGCTCGTTCAGATCGCGCCGGCTCGGCAGCCCGGTGAGTTCGTCGCGGAACGCCATGCGGAAGGTGTCATGCAGTACCGCGATGGTGAAGACGAGCGCGGCGGCCGCGACGAAAACGGGGAACACCTGGGGCGCCGCGCTGGCGTGCATCGCGATGCCGAATGCGACCGCGGCGGCGGCAAAGGCGAGGTCGATCGGCGTGCGCTTGATGACACACGCCACGACAATCGTGACCAAGCCGAGCGCCATCGCCGCGAGCCCGAGCTGCGGAATGGGCGACGCCACGACGAACGTTGTTTCGAACAGCGGCCCGTAAGCCCACGTGGTCATTGCCGGATTGACCGCAAACACCATCCACAG
>JANNPG010000110.1:0-4866 GCA_031399805.1 Betaproteobacteria bacterium
ATTCCCCGCCGCGCGCAAGCTTCTTTCGCCGTCTTGCCTCGTTTTCGAGGTTGATAATGTTCGATAAGCGCGGCACCGGAATGTCAGACCGCAGTTCGCAGATTTTCACGCTCGAACAGCGCATGAGCGACGTGCAGGCGATTATGGATGAGGTTGGATCGAAGCGCGCTGCGCTCTTTGGGGGTTTCCGAGGGCGGCCCGATGTCGATCCTGTTCGCCGCCACCTACCCGCAGCGAACAGTCGCGCTTGCAATATATGGCTCATACGCAAGGCGCTCGTGGGCCCCAGACTATCCATTCGCCTGGACTGACGAGAAGTACGAGGCATTCTTCGACAATGTTGAGAAGCACTGGGGCACCCCGCAGGGTGTTGATGCAAACCTGTGGACGCCGAGTATCGCTCAGGATCAGCACCTCGTGGATCGCATGGCGGCGTATTTCCGCTCGGCGGCAAGCCCCGGCGCGGTGCGGGCGGTCATGCAGATGAACCGGGAAATCGACGTACGGCATATTCTGCCGTCGGTCGGCGTTCCCACGCTCATCCTGCACCGGACCGACGAGAGGGTGTCGAGCGTCGAGCACGCCCGCTACATGGCCGCGCGCATCCCGCGCGCGAAACTCGTCGAGTTGCCCGGCGTCGACCACATGCCATGGGTCGGCGATGGCGACGCGGTTATCGACGAAGTGGAAGAGTTCCTGACCGGTTCCCGGCACGCGCCCGACGTCGACCGCGTTGTATCGACCGTATTGTTCACCGATATCGTCGGCTCGACCGAGAAGGCGGCGCAGCTCGGCGACCGCAAGTGGTGCGAGCTGCTGGAGAATTACTACGTGCTCGCGCGCCGGCAACTCGAACGCTTTCTCGGCCGCGAAATTGATACGGCGGGCGATGGCATGTTCGCCACATTCGACGGGCCGGCGCGCGCGGTGCGCTGCGCACAGACCATCAGCGAGAACGCCAAATCGCTGGGCATCAACATTCGCGCGGGGCTGCATACCGGCGAGGTCGAGATCCTCGGCGAAAAAGTCGGCGGCATCGCCGTTCACATCGGCGCGCGCGTGGCGTCGCACGCGGCGGCGGGCGAGGTGCTGGTGTCGAGCACGGTCAAGGATCTTGTCGCCGGTTCGGGTCTGCAGTTCCACGATCGCGGGATGCATGCGCTGAAAGGCGTGGAAGGGGAGTGGCGGTTGTTTCTGGCCGCGTCGGCGTGACGACTTTCTGCACGGCGGCCGACGGCGCGATGGCAAGCGTAGAATAAGCTATGCATTGCCCTATCCGGATAACATGAATTTAGAACTCAGTACTTGACCAGCAACAGAAAGGGGGCGTCGTGTCCTACATTGAGCAGTCGCTATCCACGGGCGAGAAAATAGAGGGACTCTTCAAGCTTCATTGGTTCGCTTGGGTCCCAATGGTGATGTGGATCATCCTTGGGATTCCCACGCTGGGGCTGACGTGGCTTATCGCCTTATACGAGTATTTGAGGATAAAGTTCTTAGAACAAGGCGTCACAAACAAACGAGTGATTCTCAAGAGAGGCATCATCAGTCGAAAGACTGAAGAAATGAAGCTCACGTCCATCGAGACTGTTGAGATTGACCAAGGCATATTCGGCCGCATATTCGGGTTCGGGACGGTGAAGATCACGGGGCGAGGCATCAGCGATTTTATGTTCAAGGGAATAAACGATCCCATGTCAGTGAAACGACAGATTGAAAGCGTGAGCAACCCGGCAGGGTGAGTTTTAACTTTAGCTGGTGCGGACGAGGAAACCTCACCCGGTAAAGTGGACACCTCGCCAAGTTCAACCACCGTGCGGGCCCGCCGCACAGCAGGAAGTTCGCGCGCGACCGAGGCAGGCTCGCCAGGGTCTTTCCAAAAATGCCATTTCATGGGAAAGTGACTTTCGACGACTAATTCGCTTGCTCCGCTACATGACGGTCGTCACTCTAATAGAGGATCTATCGATGAACACTGAATTGCCAGTTGATCCAGTTGCCCTTCGCGAGGAGGTCAAGAGCAAGTATCGGGACGTGGCCCGCAATCCCAACGGAGAGCATCACTTCCACACGGGCAGGCCGCTCGCCCGACGCCTCGGCTATGACTCATCGCTGGTCGATTCGATGCCGGATGCAGCCGTCGAGTCGTTCGCCGGGGTGGCGAACCCGTTTTCGCTCCGCGTCCTCGACCCCGGGGAAAAGGTGGTCGACGCCGGATCAGGTGGGGGCTTTGACTGCTTCGTCGCTGCCCACCAGGTGGGTCCACAGGGCAAAGTCGTCGGCATTGACATGCTCGCGGAAATGCTGGAAAAGTCCCGCGCGACGGCCGCCCTCATGGGTCTGAAGCAGGTCGAGTTTCGTGAGGGACTTCTGGAACAGATTCCGGTACAGGACGGCTGGGCCGATGTCGTGATCAGCAACGGAGTCATCAATCTCTGCGTTGACAAGAGGCAAACTTTCTCCGAGCTGTGGCGGGTATTGCGTCCCGGCGGAAGGTTGCAGTTCGGCGACATCGCCAATGGGAAGCCGGTGCCGGCGGACGCGCTACGCGATATTGACCTGTGGACCGGATGAATTGCCGGTGGCCTTCCGTGCGAAGGCTGGCGAGCAATGCTGGCGGAAATCGGATTTGTCGACATCCAGATCGGTCAGCCGTATGACACCTTTGGAGAAGCCAGGGGTGAAAAAAAGGCGCGGCTCTTCGCGGTGTACGGATATACGTTCCTGGCACGCAAACCGGGAAGTCCCTAGTTCGGATCGTGCGCTAACCCTCCGCTGCGGAGCGACGGAGAAAATGCCGGTGCATTTTCTCGGCGCCGCAGTGGCAACGTTAATTCACTCGATCGCAGGTCAGTGGAAACTCCCGTCGCGTGTTGCCGTTCAACTGCGCTCAGCGTCAGCCTGTGACACCGCGATGCTATGATACGCGCCGATATTTCCTCATCCCACACAACGAATAATCGGAGTCCGCAGCAGTGAACGCAATCAAAAAAATCAGCTTCATCGGCGTCGGCAACATGGGCAACCCGATGGCGGGGCATCTTGTGAAAAAAGGTTTTGACGTCACGGTGTTCGACGCGCGCGCCGAGACGGCGCAGGCGTTCGTGAAGCAACACGGCGGCAAGGCGGCGGCGACGCTCGCCGATGCGGGGCGCGGCGCGGAGGCGGTGATTTTCATGGTGCCCAGCGACAAGACCGTGCGCGAGGTGCTGTTTGACGGCAAGCTGGCCGCAGCACTTGCCAAGGGCACGCTGGTCATCGACATGAGTTCGTCCGATCCGCGCGGGACGGTGGCGATCGGCAAGGACCTGGCCGCCAGCGGCATCGGCTACGTCGATGCGCCGGTGATGGGCGGGGTGATCTTTGCGAAGGATGCGTCGCTCGACATCATGGTTGGCGGCGAGCCGGCGCTCGTCGAGCGCGCGATGCCGCTCTTCAACGCGCTCGGACAGAAGGTGTACCGCAGCGGCCCGCTCGGTAGCGGGCACGCGTTGAAGTCGCTCACGAATTACATCAACGCCTGCGCGCTGATCAACGTGATCGAGGCGATGACCATTGGCAAAAAGTTCGGCATCGATACCCAGGTGATGGTGGATTCGATCACCGCGATGTGCGCGACGCGCAACCACCCGCTGCAGAAGAAAATCGTGCCGCAGGTGCTGACCCGCAAGTACGGCACGGGCATGGCGATGCAATTCATTGCCAAGGACGTGAAGATCGCTGTCGACACCGCGAAGAGCATAGGCGCCGCGGTCCCGCTCGGCGAGAAAACCGCGGAGCTGTGGGCCGCCGCGTGCGAAAAGCTCGGCGGCAAGCTCGATCAGACAGAGATCGTGCGCTATTGGGAAGAGAAGACCGGCGTCAAGCTATAGCTAGCCGACGTCAAGTCCTTTGAACTTATCTGCGTTCATCTGCGGCTGATTGTCGTTTTTGTATTTTTGAGATAGGTTCTACTGTGATCAAACAAGAGAGACCGACATGCCGGCACGTATTCCACTGATCTCACCCGAAAGCGATCTCAATCCCGTCCAGCGCCGCGTGCTGGCGGGCCTGCTCGACCGCCGCGGCGGGCGCATCCCGGGGCCGTATCGTTTTACCCTGCATTGCCCGGAAATCACCGAGTTGATGCATCCGTTCGGCGAGAAGCTGCACATGGACAGCAGTTTTCCGCTGCGCATCTCGGAAATGGCGATCGTGTCCACCGCGCGCGCGTGGGACTGCGATTACGTTTTCAACGCGCATGCTACGGGCGCGTTGAAAGGGGGCGTCGAGTTGTCGGTAATCGAGGCGATGCAGCGCGGCGAGCGGCCCGTGTTCAAGCAGGCCGATGAAGAGGCAATCTACGATTTCACGACCGAGCTCTGCGTGAAGCACAAGATTGCCGATGCGACCTACCAGCGCGTGCTAAAAACGTACGACGTGCCGCGCGTGGTCGAGCTGACGGCGCTGATCGGCTATTACTCGCTGGTCGCGACGACCATCCTCGCGCACGAGATGCCGCTGCCCGACGGCGCGCGGCGTCTCGCTCCGCGCAAGAAGTAGAAACAGCTTTGCCGCGAAGGACGCGAAGGACGCAGAGGAAATACTAGTAGAGCAACAGCTTTGCCGCGGAGGACGCAGAGGACACAGAGGAAATACAAGAAGAGCAACAGCTTTGCCGCGAAGGACGCGGAGGACGCGGAGGTAATACGAGAAGAGCAACAGCTTTGCCGCGGAGGACGCAGAGGACGCGGGGGGAAATCTAAATACTCAGGTATGAATAAACGACCCGCTACGATGTCTGACTCGAGACACCGTATATAGGCTTTTGTTCTCCTCCGCGTCCTCTGCGTCCTCCGCGGCGAGGCTTTATCGGTTTAAGCGGCG
>JANNPG010000141.1:0-1619 GCA_031399805.1 Betaproteobacteria bacterium
TTAATATACCGAACACCATCGGTAACAAATTGTTGACCCTGAGCAAGGAGATGCCGGTGGGGCGAAAAGCGTCGGTCGATGAAAAGGAATTGATGGCCCGCCTGAGCACCGTCTTTCGTGATGTGGGCTATGAGGGCGCGACGCTGACGACCCTCTCGGAAGAGTGCGGGCTTAAGAAGGCGAGCCTTTATCACCGCTTCCCAGGCGGCAAGGAGCAGATGGCGCTTGAAGTTCTCGCCGCGGCGGGAACCTGGCTTGCGGAGAACATTCTGGCGCCTCTCAAAGAGTCAGGTACTCCCAGGGCGCGGGTCGACCACATGATCCGCAGGCTTGATGAATTCTATTCCGGCGGGCGGCAAGCGTGCCTCCTCAACATGCTGTCGTCTGCGCGCATCCACGAGGGTCCGTTCACCAAGCCCATCAAGTCGGTGTTCCACGCCTGGATCGATGCGCTGGCGGCGGCCGTCGCGGACGCGGGCTTCGAGCGCGAAACCGCGCGCGCGCGCGCTGAGCGCGCGGTGGCGCTCGTTCAGGGAAGTCTCGTGCTCTCTCGCGGTATGGGGACGACCCGGCCGTTCCGCGAATTCTTGAAGCATCTGCCGGACGAGCTTTTCGCTGCCGAGCCGCGCGGCTGATCGCTCACGATAAGGAGATCAAGCTATGGAATCCCGTCCGCCCTCGCCGCCCTTTGATGAGGAATCCGCGACGTTGAAAGTCCGCCTTGCGGAAGACGCGTGGAATAGCCGGGATCCCGCGCGCGTGGCCCTCGCATATTCGCGCGACAGCCAATGGCGGAATCGCTCGCGCTTCCTCCAAAACGGAGCCGGCCACGCGTTTTGCGCCTACGGAAACGAAGACCGGGAATTTGCCAACAGCGGACTCATGCGCCGCCGAATTGCAAGCATCAACGATCTTCCGATCCACGAGGCCGACAGAAAACTCACCTTCGATCAGGGGCGCCGACCGGACGATTTCCCGGGACTTACGGAGCTCGGCCTCTGATGAGCAGTCGATTTTCCGACATCGCGTTCACGCCTTCTGTTCAGGAAGCTCAGAAACAGGCTGGCAGCCGCACTGCGTATGCCCGCGTTGAAGGCAAGAGCGCGGAACCGGATCGCGTGGGCGATATCGAAGCCGGTTTTATAGCCGCTCGGGACAGTTTCTACATGGCGACGGTCAGCGAGACTGGTTGGCCGTACCTACAGCACCGTGGCGGACCAGTCGGTTTCGTCAAGTTGCTCGGGCCGTCGACGTTCGGCGTAGCGGACTTCCGCGGCAACCGGCAATATGTCAGCTTGGGCAACCTATCGCAGAACAATCGCGCTGCGCTCTTCTTTATGGACTACCCAAACCGGCGCCGGCTCAAGCTATTGGCACGCGTAAGCACCGTGGACCTTTCCAAGCGTCCAGACCTTGGCGCCGCGCTCGCGGATGTCGCCTATCACGCAAGCATCGAGCGCGGCCTCATCTTCGAAGTTGAAGCCTTCGACTGGAATTGCTCACAGCACATCACGCCGCGCTTCACGGCGGCTGAAATCCAACCAGCAGTGGTCGAGCTGAAAAGCCGCATAAAATCGCTAGAGGACGAGCTCGCGAAGCTGCAATCCGAAAAAAAGATC
>JANNPG010000194.1:0-2716 GCA_031399805.1 Betaproteobacteria bacterium
ATCGTCGGCCCGTCCACCTATAACTTTGCGGAGGCCGCGCAGCTCGCGATCGAAGCCGGCGCCGCGCTAGGAGTTGCAGATGCAGCGGCCGCGATCGCGGCTGCGGGTGAGTTACTACGCAACCCGACGAAGGTAAGGAGCATGGGACAGGCCGGTCTTGCTTTCTCGCTCGAACATCGCGGCGCCACCGCGCGCCTCATCGAACTGATCAAATTCGGTAATTAAGTGATTCGGTGACCACGACATCAACGCGCTGATCGTTGGCATCGACCGGAATTTGTTCGCGGATTTGCAGCGCGAACGCCGCGGCGGCGAGCGGCGGCCGGTGTGCGAAGCGCGGAATCAGCCGGTCATAGAAGCCGCCGCCGTAACCTAGCCGTTCGCAGCGTGGTGTGAAGGCGATCCCCGGCAGCAGCGCGAAGTCGATCCGATCGAGGTCAGCGTGCAGGCAGCCAGCACGCGGCTCGCGGATGCCCCACACGCCGCTTTGCAGGTCGCGTTTGATGTTTTCAATACGGTGTAACGCGAGCCCGCGCGTGTTGCGGTCGACTCGCGGCAGGCACAGTTGTTTGCCGCTCGCGAGCGCGTCGTCGACGATTGCCGTCGTATCAAACTCGCTGCCAAAGCTCATGTAAGCGAGTACGAAATTTGCACTGCGATAAGCGTCGAGATTGAGCAATTGCAGTGTGATGCGGGCGCTCAGTTCGCGCCGGGCCGATGGCGGCAGTGCGTCGCGTGCGGCGACGATTTTTTTGCGCAGCGCCGCCTTGGAGTTTTCGCTGGGCGTTATTTTTGCAGCCACTGATTGACGTGCGCGAGATCGTCTTCCGTCAGCGTGCCGGCGGCGGACTTGAGCTTCAGCACGTTGATCGCATAGGTGTAGATCGCCTGCGCATGGTCGCGGCGGGTAGTGATCAACTGCTGGGTGGCATTCAGCACATCGACCTGGGTTCTGACGCCCACTTCCTGCCCCAGCTTGGTTGAATCGACCGAGCTTTGGGACGACACGAGCGCCGTCTGCAAAGCCTTGATCTGCGCCACCCCGTTGGTGGTCCCGAGAAATGCCGAGCGCGTGTTGAGTGCCACCGTGCGCTTGGTGTTCTCAAGGTCCTGGCGCGCTTTTTCCTGGTTGGCCAGCGCTTCCCTGACTTTTGAGTTGACCAATCCGCCCTGGTAGAGGGGGAGGGCCAGCTGCAGACCGATAAACTTGGTGGTTTGGTCGAAACCCGCCCCGCCCTGTATGCCTACCGCCTGGGCGGATTCGCTGTAGGAGGCCACCGCATCCAGTGTCGGCAGATGGCCGCCGCGGTTCTTGGAAACGTCCTGCGACGCGATGTCGAAGGTTGCCTGGGAAATCTTCACTTGCAGGCTCGAGAGAGTCGCCTGGTCAACCCACGCGTCCATGCTGTTCGGCGTGGGGAGTTGCGGAGCGAAGCGGGTGCCGATCTTCGCGAGTTCCGGTGGCAGCCGGCCCGTGATCTGGCGCAGAGCCTGCTTCTTGATCTCGAGATCGTTTTGCGCCGCGATTTCCTGCGCGACCGCCAAGTCATGCCGCGCCTGCGCGTCGTTGGCGTCGGTGATGGTGGCGGTGCCGACTTCAAAATTGCGCTTCGCTTGCGCCAGTTGCTCGGCAAAGGCGGCTTTCTGGGCGGCCGCGAGGTTGACGTTGTTCTCGGCCAGCAGCACGTCGAAGTAGGCTTGCGCGACGCGCACGATCAAGTCCTGGTTCGCCTGCAGGAAGGCCGCCTCCGCTTGCGATACCTGGTTCTTGGCCTGCTCGTAGGTAATCCAGTTTTGATAGCGGAACAGCGGCTGGGTCGCCACTACGTTGACGCTGTTCGAATTGAAACGCGTAGTCGCAGAAGCGGCCGCCCCGGCGCCGCGAAACTCAAGGTCGCGGTCGTTATACTGGGTGTTGCCCGACAAGGTAACTACGGGCAGCAAACCGGACAACCCCTGCGGGAGTTTTTCCTGGACCGCCGTGTAACTCGCGCGCGCCGCCGCGTACACGGCGTCCGAGCCTTGCGCTTCGCGATAGACCGACAAAAGATCGGCGGCAGACACAGCCTGAACTGCGGCGGCCAGCGCCAATCCCAATAACGAAGTCAGTAGTCCGGCTGCGTGCATACGATCAATAACGCGGCAGCGCAGGGTCGACTTGGTCGGCCCACGCATTGATGCCGCCGCTCAAATTGTCGTCCAGCCATTGGCGCAGCGCCGTTGCCGGCAATTGCCCGATCAAAACACGAATCTTTGTGGTTGCGGCGCATTGCGCAGCACCGGGATGCAGGTTTCGAACAGCGTCACGGTGTTGTACGCGCCGCCGCCCGCGCAGGTCGTGAGGCGCGCCGCCATTACCGCGGAAAATAGCCAATGGCTGCGGGTGAATTTCAACGGTCAGGAAGGCTGGGTTTCAGCAGCACTGTTCACCGTAACGGGTGACGTAGCGACTGCATCCGTAGCCGAAGCAGGCGCGACTGCCGTCCTGCGTAATCCTACTGGCAGCACCAGCGGCACAACGACCACTGGCGTAAGCGGTGATGTCGTCGTGATCACCCGTGTCAACGCCAATATGCGTTCGGCTCCCTCGGTCACTGCCGATCTGATTGCAACCATCCCCTTCAACACCACCTTGACCGTGATTGTCAGCAGTGAAACCAATAACTGGGTGCAGGTGACGTTTGAGAACCAGACCGGTTGGCTTTCGTCAGGCTTG
>JANNPG010000216.1:0-9836 GCA_031399805.1 Betaproteobacteria bacterium
GCGAGCAGCGGCGTATAGACGAGCATCAGGTACATGAACGGCCCGGCGCGATTCGGCCCGACCTCTTGCACCGCGCGGTTCCAGAATATGTACGCTACGACCGTCGCAAACGCTCCCATGTAGGCAATGCCGGCCAACGCCATCACGGTCACATGCAATGTGCGCCCGGTGGCCAGTTCCCATGCGTAAAGCGGCAGCAAGGCGACCACGCCGATCGCCGCAATCGTCCACAGCATCGCGAGCGGATCGAGTTCCGCCGGCCGCCAACGCAGGCATACCGTATAAACGGCCCACGACAGCGTGGCCAGCAACACCCACAGATCCCCGCCGTTGAGCTGCAGGCCGGCGAGCGCCATGACGTCGCCGCGCGCGACGATCGCGACCACGCCGGTGAACGATATAGCCACGCCTAGACCCTGCCTGACGGACAAGCGCTCCCCGCCCAGCGCCCGCGACAGCATGAATATCATGATCGGGGTTGCGGAATTCAGCAACGCGGCGTTGGTGGCGGTCGTATCGTGCAACCCAATGTAGACGGGAATGTGCTGAAATACGGTGGCGAGCAGCGCGAGCAGGCACAGCACGCGCCACGAGTGCAGCACGATACGCCACTGCGCGCGCACGTGTGCATACGCAAGCGGCGACAGAATGACGAGCGCGACGAACCAGCGCCAGAAAGCGAGTGCCACCGGCGGCGCGTCAAAGCGCAGCGCGCGCGCAAAGATCCAGTTGCCGGCCCACAGCAGCACGGTGACCGCGAGCAGCACATACGGCAAGTATGGCGAGCGCTGCAATTAGTAACCGGCCCGCGTGCGCGCGGCGGCGCAAGCCGGCAACTTGCACGCTTGCGGAAGATTCGGTCCCGCCAACATCGGAAAATCCGCCGTCTTACCAGTAACGCATCGCATTGCGGAATATGCCGCGCAATTCGTCCTTGCTCACGTCGCGCGGCGCATTCTTGATCACGCGCTGTTGCGGGTAGGCGCCGTCCGTGAGCGCGTCGACGTCGCGCGCGCTATAACCCACGTATTCGAGTCCGCCCGGAAAATCGGTCGCCTGCATCATCTTGATCAGATGACTCGCGAGCACCTCGCCCGCGTCGGCAGGTGCTGCGCCGCGCGTGTCGGCGCCGAGCCACTGCGCGCCCTCAAGGTGGCGATCCGGACACGCCGGCGCCGTAAAACGATAAACCGCCGGCGCATTCAACATCACCGACATGCCGTGCGGCACCATCGGTTCCGCCGGCGGATAGTCGGGCGCGCGGAATTCGCGCACCAGCCCCGACACCGCGTACGACATGCCATGCGGCAGGTGGCATCCGGCGTTGCTGAACGTCATACCGGCAACCATCCCCGCGTACATCATGTTGGCCCGCGCTTCTTCGTCGGCCGGGTCCTTCACGGCGCGCACCAGGTAGTGGCCGATCAAGCGCAACGCTTCGCGCGCGCCCATGTCGCTCCACAGGTTCGCGCCCTGGTTCATCGGGCGCTGGCTGGCAATGCCGGTGCGGCTGCGCGCCGCATGCGAGCGGGCGGTGAACGATTCCAGCGCATGGCTCATCGCATCGAACCCGCTCGCCGCGACGATGGTCGGCGGCAGGGTCCGCGTGACGAGCGGGTCGACCAGCGCCACTGTCGGTATCATGCGCCGGCTCATAAGGCCGGTCTTGGCCTTCATCGACAGCAAATCGAAGATCGCGATGCCGGTGCACTCGCTGCCGGTGCCGCTGGTCGTCGGGCACGCGATGTGCGGTTTGAGCGGCCCGGGTACCGGCTGGCCGCCGCCGATCGGCGCGTTGACGTAGGCGAGAAAATCCGCCGGGTAAGTCGCATACAAATTCGCCGCCTTGCACGTATCCATCACCGAACCGCCGCCCACCGAGACGAAGCCGTCGAAGTTGCCCGCCGCGGCGAACTTCGCCGCCGCCTTGAGCGATGCGTCGGTCGGTTCGACTGCCACCTCGTCGTAAACCGCGCAATCAACGCCCGCGCTCGTCAGCGATTTCCTCACCGTATCGACAGGCGGCAGTTTGGCGACGCGCGGGTCGGTAAACAACGCCACGCGCTTCAGGCCCAGGCCTTTGGCGTGGGCGCCGGATTCGGCAAGGCAGCCAGCGCCGAAGGTGAACTGCGGAACATCGACGGTGAACGACGGATCGCCGTCACCGGTGGCCATATAGTATTGACAGCAATGCATGCTGGAACTCCCCGCTGGCGTCGGCGCGCGCGCCGGTCAGATCATCAGATACTTCTGCTTGACCTCGTCGTTCGCCGCCAGCTCCCGCATCGTGCCGTGAAAACGAATGCGGCCTTTCTCAATGACGTAGGCGCGGTCGGAGATCTCCGTCGCAAAATGGATGTTCTGCTCGGCAAACAGGATCGTCAGCCCCAGCGTCTTCAGGAGCTTGATCTGGCGCGTCAACTCCTGAACCACGACGGGTGCCACGCCTTCCACCGGCTCGTCGAGCAGCAACAGCGACGGATTGCCCATCAGCGTGCGGCCGATGGTCAGCATCTGCTGCTCGCCGCCGGAGAGATAACCGCCCAAGCGCGCGTCGAGCGGCTGCAGTATCGGAAACAGCCCGTAGATCCGTTCTACCGTCCATTCTGCCGGCGCGCCTTCGGCGCCCCGCTTGATCGCGATCTCGAGGTTTTCGCGCACGGTCAGGTCGGGAAATATCAGGCGCTCGTCGGGCACGTAGCCCACACCCAGCCGCGCGATTTCGTAAGGCGCGCGCCCCACCAGGTCGACGCCGTTGAAGCGGATGCTGCCGGCGCTCGCCGTCGCGAGCGCCATGATGCTCTTCAGCGTCGTGGTCTTGCCGGCGCCGTTGCGGCCGAGCAGGCACACCGATTCGCCCTGGTTCACCTCGAGCGACACGTCAAAGAGGATGTGGCTCGTCGCGTAATGCGTATTGACGTTGCTGAGTTCGAGGCGGCTCGTCATAGCTGATGCTCGCCGAGATAAACCTTTTGCGCGGTTTCGTTCGCGCGCACTTCTGCCGGCGTGCCCTGCACCACGATTACGCCCCGGTGCAGCAGGGTCAGCTTGCGCGCGTGATTGAACACGATGCCCATGTCGTGCTCGGTAAAGAGCACGGTGAGCCCGAGTTCGCGGTTGAGCTGGTCAACAAGCTCCATCGTGCCGCGCGCCTCGTCGATCGACATGCCGGCGGTCGGCTCATCGAGAAACAGCAGGCGCGGCTTGCCGGCGAGCGCAACCGCGAGCTCGAGGCGCTTCTTGTCGCCCTGCGCGAGTTCCCCGGCAACGATGTCGCGCTTGCCGTCGAGACCGCACAATGCGAGCACGCGGCCGGTTTCGTCGCCGCCGATGCGGCTTGCGACGCCGAAAATGTTGAACGTTTGCCGCATTTGCGCATGCACCGCCGAGCGCACGTTTTCGGCGACCGTCATTTTGGCGAAAATGCTGCTGACCTGGAACGCGCGTGAAATTCCCATGCGCGCAATCTGGTGCGGCGGCCGGTTGGTGATGTCCCGCCCCTCGAATACCACCTTGCCGGCATCGCAGCGGTGATAACCGGTGAGCAGATTCATGAGCGTGCTCTTGCCGGCGCCGTTCGGTCCGATGATCGCCGACTGCTCGCCCTCATCCATCGAGAAATTCACGTCCCGCGTGACGTGTATCCCGCCGAAGTGCTTGTGCAAATTCGTAACTTCGAGGATCGCGGCCATGGCTAGCGTTTCTCCACCGCTGCTGCCGCGGCCTCACCGCGGCGCGCCTTGATGCGCTTGTCGATGATGCCAAGCACGCCGCCCGGCGCGAACAACACGATCAAGAGGATGATGGTGCCGATGGTAAGCGGCCAGTAGACGGTGTACATTTTCACCACGGCCTGCAGGAACGTGTAAATCACCGCACCCACCATCGGCCCGACGAACGTGCCGGCGCCGCCGATCAGCGTCATGAACACCGCGATGCCCGACTCCTGCCAGCCGAGCAGCCCCGGATTGACGCTGCGCGAAAACGGACCCCACAACGCGCCGGCGAGGCCGGCGAAGCTGCCAGCGATCACGAAGTTGGCGAGCATGTGCAGCCGCACGTTGATGCCGAGAAACGCGGCGCGCCGCTGATTGTCGCGCAGCGTGCGCATGATGTAGCCGAACGGCGACTCGGTGATGCGCCACATGACGAGGAGTGCTACGGTCACGATCGCGAGCGTCAGGTAATAGAAGTTGACCGGGTCCTGAAAAAACGGCGGCGGCAGCAAGCCCTGGATGCCGTCGTCCCCCTTGGTGAAGCTGTACCACGAGAACACGATGTAAAACAGGAGCTCGCCAAACGCGAGGCTCAGCATCGCGAAATAAATGCCGGTCAGGCGCACGCAGAAAAACCCGACGATCAGCGCGGCGACTGCGGCGACCGGCGGTCCGACCGTCAACGCCAGCAGAAACTGCACGACGCCAATGTCGCCGCCGGGCGCCTTCAACGCGACGAACAGCATCGCGGTGGCATAAGCGCCGATACCGAAGAACGCGGCGTGGCCGAACGAAATCTGCCCCATGTAACCGTAGAGCAGGTTGAAGCTCATGGCGAAGAGCCCGAGGATCAGGATCTCGGTCGAGACATGGATCCAGAACTTGCCCGGCAAGAGCGGCGCCGACAGGAAAAGCACGAACAGCAGAACCGCCACCGGCGCGGCCAGGCCGTAACTGGTATAGAGCCGCGCGATCAGGCCGGGGCGATGGTCAGGTGCGCTCATCGCGGACGCTCAAGAGCGCAACTCGGTGCCGAACAGGCCCCATGGCCGCCAGATCAGCACCACGATCACGATCAGGAAAATCATCGCCAGCGCGCCGTCGGGCCAGAACAGGATTGAGAACGCATACACGACGCCGACGATGATCGCGGCGACGAACGTGCCGAGCATACTGCCGAACCCGCCGATCACGACCACCGCGAAGCACTGCACGATGACGTCGTGGTCCACCCCCAGCGCCATCGGGATCAGCGGCAGGAACACGCCGCCCGCAAAACCGGCAAGGCCGACGCCGGCGGCGAACACCAGCGCGTAGATCAGCGGGATCGGGATCCCCAGCGCGCTCACCATGCTGCGGCTGTAGACCGCCGCGCGCACGATCTTGCCGAAGCGCGTGCGGTGCAGGAAAAACCACAGCCCGGCCGCCACCGCGACACCGGTGCCGACGATCACGAAGTGGTAAGGGTTGATCAGGGTGTCGAGCATTTCGACGGGTTGCACACCCAGGTTGATACGGCGGTTTTCCACACCCCAGATCAACTTGATGAGATCGCCGATGATCAACACCAGCGCGAACGTGAGCAGCAATTGCTCGGGCAACTCGCGCTCGTAAGTGCGCCGGATCAGAAACCTCTCGAGTGCGAGCCCGATCAGCACCATCAGCGAGGTCGCGCCGACGATCGACGGCAGCAGCAGCCACGGGCTGGCGCCCAACTGGTCGCTCAGAAACTGGAAAATCGAGAACGTGATGTACCCGCTCAAGAGCCACAACGTCGCATGCGCGAAATTGAGGATGTTCATCACGCCGAAAATCAGCGATAACCCCGCCGACAACAGGAACAGCACCATCGCGCGCGACAGGCCGCTGAACAACTGCAGCACGTAAGGGCCGATATCCATCAATTACTCTGATTGTTCTGGCAGGAGAGGCTGGAAACGGCAGCGGGCAGGACTTTGGGGCCCGCCCGCCGGCCGCGCGATACTAAGCGCGTTTCTTCTTCAGCTTGTCGACCTCTTCGCAGGTCGGCGTCCACACCTCGGTGCCCTCGACCAGGATCATGGTGTCGGGCTTATAGATCGGGAACGGATAATCGGGCGAATCCCAGACTTCACCCACGTACGACGGCACGTTCAACTGGTTGCTGCAATCGCGGAACGCGCGCTTGCCGCGGCAGGTGTCGATGGTCGCGCCCTTGAGCGACTTGATGATGGCTTCGGTATCGATGCTCTTCGCCACCTTGGTGGCCTGATCGAGGCCGCCGAGCGCATCGTAGTACATGCACGCCCAATCGTCGGGATAACCGTCGGTGCCGAACGCCGCGCGGTCGCGCTTCATGTACTCCTGCATGATCGGTTCCTTGAGATGTGCAAAGAACGGGCAGCGCGCGAGCCCGATGATGCCGCGCGGCAGCGTCTTGCGCTGCGCTTTCAGGTCGTTGACCGCGATCAGGCCGCCCGGGAACGGCACGCGCTTGAAGAGTCCCATCTGGTTCGCCTGCTGCATGAAGGTTTCGGCGTCCTTGCCGGCGATCGCGCCGAACATGAAGTCCGGTTTCGCCGCCATGATGGCGGTGATGTAGGATGTGAAGTCGGTCTCGCCGAGCTTGAACCACATCTGACGCGATTCCTTGATGTCCGCGGAAACTTTCGCGAGACCGGTGGTGAAACCTTTGTGCGTATCGCGGCCCCACTCGTAGTCCTGACCGAGCGAGACGTAGCTCTTCCAGTTGTTCTTCTTCGCCATGCGCGACACCGCCACCACCACCGCGCCCGACTGCATGTTGCTGTCGGGGCAGAACTGGTAAGTGTAGGGCGTGAAATTCTCCTGGGTGATCTTGGAGCTGTTCGAGGTCGCCGAGAAATGCAGCACTTTGTGCTCGTGGATGATTTCCTGGATCGCGAGCGCGACCGCGCTCGAGTAGGTGCCGAATATCGCATTCACCTTGTCGTTCAGGATCAGCGATTTCGCTTCGCGCGCGCCGACGTCGGGCTTGGTCTCGTCATCACGGTAAATCATCTGCACCGGATGCCGTCCGAGCAGACCGCCGCGTTTATTGAGATCGGCAATCGCCACCGGCAGGCCCTTGATGCAATGCGCCATGTAGTTCGCACCCGTGCCGGTCGACGGCAACAGCACCCCGATTTTATAGGGGGCGCCGGCCTGCGCGGATACGAAGCGCGGGGTCATGGTCAGTACGCCTGCCGCGGCGGTGGTGAAAATGAAATCGCGGCGGCTGACTTTCAGATTGTCGAGAAATGCATCCCACTTCTTGTCGCTGTGCGCCATGTCTTTTCTCCTGTTGGTGTGACTGCGGCACCGGCCCCTGCCGCTGGTTGCAGGGGCACGCGCAATAAAACTGAAACTGGGCCGGTTGGTGCTGGAAATATCCCGGCAGATACGGCTGGGCCGGGGGCTGTGAATCCTGAGTTATTGTCGGGCCATCGTAGAGCACGGCTATACCCAAGTCAATGGCGGGATACTGGTCGGTCCCCGCGCCGGCGGCCGAAACCGTGGCTGACGAGCGCTATCCGCGGCAACGCGGAATCGACACCGGGGCACGCCGCGCCGCCCGGCGTGAGCCGTGGCGCGCGTAACCGGATCCGCTAGGCCGTAAAGATATCGCGATACCCGGCGTAGATCGATGCGATTGCCACCGGTCCGAGCACGAGGAAGCCGAGTCCCAGCGGGATCGCGGCCACCACGCACAGCACGAGCAGGATGATGCCGTAGAGCAGGAACGGGACGATGTTTTTGAGACACGCCATGAAACTCGCCTTCATGGCG
This sequence comes from Betaproteobacteria bacterium, assembly GCA_031399805.1. Lineage (GTDB taxonomy): Bacteria > Pseudomonadota > Gammaproteobacteria > Burkholderiales > SG8-41 > PALSA-1004. Next base: position 7,503 of record JANNPG010000216.1, read on the forward strand.
TCGACCGGCTTGAGATTGTGGAAGACGACGAGCGCAGGCGCGAACCACAACGCCATGTAGACCGGCAAGGCCAGCGCGAGTGCGACCAGCATGGCGAGCACGAACGTCAGTCCGAGCGCGCCGAAATTCGCCATGTGTCCGCCGCCCTGCATCATCGCCATGAATGCGCCGCCACCCATGATCAGCAGCGCCGGTATGAAAGCGATAATCCAGCCGACCAGCGCAAGTACGCCGAGCACCACCAGATCGCTGGTGTTCTGCTTGAACCCGGCGAACACGCACCCGACCTCGAAGCTCTCGCCGTTATCGAGCGCGCGGCAGCCGAGCATGACGCCGCCCACGAACACCTGCATGAGCAGCAGATTGGCGAGCGAGCCGATGATCGGCACCAGGCTGATCACGACCGAGCACACGACCAAAACGATCAGGATCAATATCCAGGTGCCGGGCTGTTTCTTGAACAACGCGAAGCCCTCGGCGATCCATTCCCAGCCGCGTCCGGTGTCGACCGCGCGGCCTGCGGCGGAAAAAGCGCCCGGCTTTGCTGAGGCCGGTGCGACCGGCGCGGCGGGTGCCGCGGGAGGTTGGTAGGGATTCGGTTCACTCATGACGGCGTTCCTCCTGCTGGATGGTTCGAAGGCGCGAACCGGCGCGGGCATTTGGCGTAGTTTAATACCATCATCATGACAAATCTCAATCGCGCGCCGCATCCTGCAGAATCATGTCGGCGGCTTTTTCGGCGATCATCACGACGGGTGCTGCGGTGTTGCCCGACACCAGCGTCGGCATGATGGCCGCATCGACCACGCGCAGGCCCGCGACACCATGCACCCTGAGCCGCGTATCGACCACCGCCAGCGGATCGGCCCCCATCTTGCAGGTGCCGACCGGATGGAAAATCGTAGCACCATAGTTGCGCACGAATTCGAGTATCTCGTCATCGCTTTGCACGCCATGGCCGGGCCGGTATTCGTCGCCGATCAGATCAGCCAGCGCACGGGTGCGCGCGAGCCGGCGCGCGACCTTGACACCTTCGGTCATGGTGCGGCAATCGAACTCCGTCGACAGGTAATTCGGCTGCAGCGCGGGTGCGGCCAGCGGATCGCGCGACTTGATCATCACGGTGCCGCGCGAGGTCGGCCGCAGCTGGCACACCGAAAACGTGCATCCCGGCCACGGATGAGTCTTGGCGCCCGCCATTTCAGCCGACAGCGCGGCGAAGTGAAACTGGATGTCGGGTGTGGCCGCCTGCGGCAGAGCACGCGTGAACATGCCGCCGTAGTTGATGCCGATCGCGAGCGGCCCGGTGCGGTGCGCGAGCCACTTCCATCCCATTCCAAGTCGGCGCCAGAAGCTCTGCAGATCGTCGTTGATGGTGATCGGCTGCCTGACCTTGTACATGATGCGCGCCTGCAGGTGGTCCTGCAGGTTTTCGCCGACGCCCGGCAAATCGTGCGCCACGGCAATGCCGTGCGCTTGCAGGAACGAAGCGCGGCCGATGCCGGACAATTGCAGCAACTGCGGGCTTTGCAGTGCGCCCGCCGCCAGCAGTACTTCGCGCGCCGCGCGCGCCGCATGCTCGACACCCCGCTGCCGGTAGCGCACGCCGACCGCGTGCTTGCCTTCCATGATGAGCGCGGTCGCCTGCGCTTCGGTTTCAACACGCAAATTAGCTCGCTTGCGCGCCGGCTTCAGATAACCCACAGCGGTCGAGCAGCGCCAGCCGTTGCGCGTGAACAACTGGTAGTAACCGACGCCTTCCTGCTCGGCGCCGTTGAAATCGTCGTTGCGTGGAATACGCAGTTCGTTGCCGCCATTGATGATCGCGTCCATCAACGGATGCGTTTCGCCGATGTCGGAGCAAGCGAGCGGGCCGGCGCCGCCGTGATAGTCGCTCGCCCCGCGCGAATTACCCTCGCACTTGATGAAATAAGGCAATACATCATTCCAGCCCCAGCCGGCGTTGCCGAGCGCCGCCCAACGGTCATAGTCCTGATGCTGGCCGCGGACGTAGATCAATCCGTTGATCGAGGATGAGCCGCCGAGCCCGCGGCCGCGCGGCCAGTAAATCGCGCGGTCTTTCATGCCGGCTTCGGGCTCGGTGTAAAAACCCCAGTTGTAGACCTTGTGAAACATGGTCTTGGCGTAGCCGATCGGGAGGTGGATCCACAGGTTGTTGTCGCGCGGGCCGGCCTCGAGCAACAGCACCGAATACCTGCCGTTTTCGGTCAACCGGCTGGCGAGCACGCAGCCGGCGGAGCCCGCGCCGACTATGATGTAATCGTAAGTCGCCGTTTGCATGACTCTCGTTTCGCCACGTGAAAAATTTTCTTT
>JANNPG010000037.1:0-7392 GCA_031399805.1 Betaproteobacteria bacterium
AGCGGATCGTTGCCGCCCAACTCCAGAATCTGGCGTTTGTAGACCGCCTTGGCGGCGATGTACTTGCCGATCGGCACCCCGCCCGTGAACGTCACCATGTCGGCGTCCGCATTGGTCAGCATTTCATCGGCGATCTCTTGCGGGTCGCCGGTGACGACCGACAGCATTTCCGGCGGCAGCCCCGCTTCGTACAGCACGTCGGCGAGGATGAGCGCCGCGAGCGGCGTTTTCTCGGTGGGTTTCAACACCATGCGGTTGTTGCTGGCGACCGACGGCGCCACCTTGTGGATCACCTGGTTCAGCGGGTGGTTGAACGGCGTGATCGCGGAAATCGCGCCGAGCAGCGGCTCGCGCATGGTGTAGACGCGGCGCGATTTTCCGTGGTGCGTGAGATCGCAGGAGAATACCTGCCCGTCGTCGATAAGCGCCTGATTGGCGGCAAACAGCAGCACGTCGGATGCGCGGCCGACTTCGTAGGTCGAGTCCTTCAGGCACAAGCCCGACTCGAGCGTAATCACGCGCGCGATCTCGTCCAGGCGTGTCGCGATAATCTCGCCCGCGCGCATCAGGATCTTGTAGCGTTCATAGCGCGTGAGCTTCGGTTGGTATTGCTTCGCGATGCGAAACGCGCGGCGCACGTCCTCGACGGTCGCTTTCGGCACCGTCGCCACCACTTCGTTGGTGTACGGATGGCGGATCTCGATTACGCGTTCGGAGAATATCCGTTCGCCGGCGATGCGCATCGGCTCGCGGCGCGGCGCGTCAACAGTCCTGGTGCGGGCATGCATGGGGTGTCCTTCCATCAAACAATCAGGTTAATCCAATATGCGCTTCGGCGCCGTCCCGTCACCGGACCGGGTTCAGGCGCCCAGCGCCTTCAGCGCCTGCTGGGCCTCGGGCAGCAGTTTCTTCGCCACCGCGTCGGTGGCGGCGAGCGCCTCGAGCTTACGCAGCGCGGCAATCGCCTCGGCGCGCTTGCCAAGCTTGCCGTAGATCTTGGCCAGCTCGAATTGCGCTTCCGCGTTCTGCGGCGCGAGCGTGACCGCCGCCTGCAGATTGAGTTCCGCCCGCTCGAGGCTCGCTTGGGATACGCCGGTGGCGCCGTCGGGGAGTTTGGACGGCATCTGCGAAACCTTGCCGAGCAGAATCAGCGCCTCGAGGTTTTTCGGGTCCATCTCGACCACAAAGTTCAGTTCGGTGGTCGCCAGTTCGACGCGCCCGAGTTCGATCTGCACCTTGGCATGCGCGACGTGCGGCGTGATGGAATGGCGGTCGATCCTTTTCGCCGCGACATAGGCGGCAAGCGCGACGTCGTACTGCTTCAATCCGGCGTAGGCGTGGCCGAGCTGCAGCCACGCCTCCATCGAGTTCTTGTCGAGCGCCGTGGCTTGCAAAAGCTCCGCCGCCGCCGCATCAAACTTGCCCTGCGCGAGCAGCGCCTTGCCCTGCGCCAGGTGCTGGGCGAGTTTTTCGGCGCCGCCCCCGCAGCCCGCGATGGCGAGCGCGAAGGCGAGGATCAGGCTGCGTATGAAGGTCATGGCGTCGGTTCCTTTGGCGATTCAGATGATCCGCGCGCGTATGCGCGCGCACACCCAGTCCGAGACGAACACGATGACGAAAATCACCAGGATGCAGGTCGCCGTCTCGTGGTACTTGAAGAGCTTCATGGTCTTGATGAGCGAGAAGCCGAGCCCGCCGGCGCCCACCAGGCCGAGGATGGTGGCGGCGCGGATGCTGACGTCGAAGCGGTAAATCGAGTAACTGACGAAAGCCGGGATCACCTGCGGCACGATGCCGAACAGGATCACCTGCAGGCGGCCAGCGCCGGTGGCCTGCATGGCCTCGATCGGGCCGCGGTCGACGCCTTCCACTTCCTCGGCGCAGAACTTGGCGAGCATGCCGGTGGCGTGCAGCGCGATCGCCAGCACGCCGGCAAAGGGGCCCAGCCCCACGGCGGCCACGAAGATGAGCGCAAACACCAGTTCGTTGATGGCGCGCAGCGCGTTGAGAAACATGCGGGTGGAGTGGAACACGAGCGGGTGGGGCGTGGTGTTCCTCGCTCCCAGCAGCGCCAGCGGAATCGACAGCACGACCGCGATCAGCGTGCCCCACACCGCGATCTGGATGGTCTCGACCGTGGCGTCGCCCAGGAGGCGCAGGTGGCTTAGATCCGGCGGAAACATGCGGGAGAAGAAATCCGCCATGAACGGGATTCCCTTCACCAGCGCGAGCGGGCTCATGCCGATCTGCGCCCCGGCGAACCAGAGTACGGCAATCGTGGCGACGCCCCACATCAGCGCGTTGACGAGCCGCTTGCCGCGTCGTCGGGACTCCTCGCCCAGCGCGGTGGAAACCGCAGCCTCGAAGGTGGCGGCAGTCACGCCTCTTCCTTCACCGTTTCGCCCGGCTCGCGGTAGTAGATGCGGTGCAGGATATCTTCGGTCAGCGCGGCCGCCGTCCCCTCGAACACCACCGAACCGCGGCTCATGCCCACCACGCGCTCGGAGAACTCGCGCGCGTAATCCACCTGGTGCAGATTGCACAGCACCGTGATGCCGAGTTCCTGCGTCGCCTCGCGCAGATAGCCGAGCACCTGGCGCGCGATCTTGGGGTCGAGGCTCGCCACCGGCTCGTCGGCGAGGATCACCGTGGGCTGCTGCGCCAGAGCGCGTGCGATCGCCACGCGCTGCTGTTCGCCGCCGGACAGCGTGTCAGCGCGCTGGAACGCCTTGTTGTCCATGTTCACCCGCGCGAGGCACTCGATGGCGATGCGCTTGTCGGCCTCCGGAAAGCTGTAGGCGAGGCTGCGCCACACGCTGCGATAGCCGAGCCGCCCGGTCAGCACGTTGGTCAGCACCGAGAGACGCTTTACCAGGTTGAACTGCTGGAACACCATGCCGAACTGGCGCCGGATCGCGCGCAGGTCGCCGCGGTGGCCGGTGATCTCGGCGCCGTCATGAAAGACCTTGCCCTCGCTCGGATCGACGAGCCGGTTGATACAGCGCAGCAGCGTCGACTTGCCGGCGCCGCTCGGGCCGAGGATGACGAGGAACTCGCCGGCCGGCACGTCGAGATTGATATTGTGGAGCGCGCGCACGCCGCCCGTGTAGGTCTTCGAAAGACCCCGGATAGAGATCATCGGCCGAAGTCCGGCTTGCGGAGCGTTCACGGCATATCCTTTCAGTAGATCCTGCTGCGTATCCAGGTGGACGCTAGATCGATGAGGGTGACCATGGCGAGGATAAGAAGCAGCACTACGCCGGTCTCGCGCCATTCGAAGAGGCGGATGGTGGTGACCAGCTCGAAACCGATGCCGCCGGCGCCCACCATGCCGAGCACCGTCGCCGACCGCACGCCGACTTCGAACCAGTACAGGTTATAAGTGACGAACTGCGGCAGCGCCTGCGGGAACATGGCGTAGACGATCACCTGCAGGCGGCTGGCGCCGGTCGCCTGCAAGGCCTCGACCGGACCGTTATCGATGTTCTCCAGCGCCTCGGCGTAGAGGCGTCCGAGGATGCCGCCGAAGTTGACGCCGAGGGCGAGCGCGCCGGGAAACGGACCGAGGCCGACCGCGGCGACGAAGAATATCGCCCAGATCAGCTCGGAGACGCTGCGCAGGAAGTTCAACACGGCCTTGGCGCAGTTGCGCAGCACCGCCGAGCGCGTGACGTTGGCGGCGGCGAGCACGCCGAGCGGCAAGCCGATCACGAGCGCGATGACGTTGCCCCAGAGGGCGATGTAAAGCGTTTCAACGGCCGGCTTCCACAGTACTTCGGCGAACTCCCATTTCGGCGGCGCCATGCGGTAGAAATACTCGCCGATCGCCGGCAGCGCGGCCCCGAGTTCCTTCGGCCGCAGGTCGACGCCGTCCGCGCACCAGGCGAGGAAGGCAATCACCACGCCGGCGAACGCGATGTGATGGAGGCGCCAGCGCTTGCGCGCGGCGAGTTCCTCTATGATCGAATCCGCCGGCCGCGTAATTGCCGTGCTCACGGGTTACTTCATTTTCCGCAGGTCGAGCTTCAGGGCTGAAGCGATTTCGCGCAGCGGGTCGTAGTCCTTGTCGCTGGCGGGATCGAAGCGCGCCACCGTGCCCATCTCGCCGAACGCGAGATTCTTGATGCTGAAGAACGCCTCGCGGATCTTCTTCTTGAGGTCCTCCGACAGGTTCTTGCGGTAGAGCAATGGGTCGTTGGGTATCGGCGGCGAAGTCCACACCACCTTCAGCTTGCTGCAGTCGGCGAGCCCCTTGGCGCAGCCGCGCTCGTAGATGCGGTCGGCGACGCTGCCGGCATCGACCCTGCCCGAGCCCACCGAGACAATGGTGGCGTCGTGCCCGCCCGAATACATCACCTGCTTGAAGTCTTTCTCCGGCGTGATGCCGAGCTTGATGAACGCGGCCGAGGGAACCATGAAGCCCGAAGTCGAGCCCGGATCGACGAAGGCGAACGTCTTGCCCTTGAGGTCCGCCAGCGAGTTGATGTTGCTGTCCTTGCCCGCGATGATGATCGACTGGTAGGTCGGCTGCATCGAGCGCGCCGTTACCGTGACCGCGAACGCCTCGACCTGGGAGACCGTCGTGGCAAGCACGTACGAGAACGGCCCGAGCAGCGCGACGTCGACGTGGCCCGCGCGCAACGCCTCGATGGTGGCGTTGTAGTCCGAGCCGACAAAGGTGTCGATTTTCATGCCGGTGTGCTTGGCCACGATGTCGAGGATGGCCTGCGACTGGCGCACCATCGCGCGCGAATCCTCCGCCGGAATGAAACCGACGGTGAGTACGCCGGGCTTCGCCGTGCCCTGCCCCCACGCGGGGAAAATGGCCAGCGCGGCCACCAGCGCGATTACAACACCTCTTGCAGATTTGAAGTATTCCATTCCGTCCTCCTCAAGGTTGTTTAACAGCCTACCAACGCATGTTCACGTTCTTGACGCACGTATAGCTCAACAACTCCGCGACCCATTGGCCGCCGTAGTACAGACCCTTGGGCTTGAATCCGAGATCCGGTTCCGCGACGTTCAATGGCGCATTCATGGCACGATCGCCGCGCGCAGCACCTTGCGGTCCGCCGCGTCCTGCATCGCCTGGCCGACCTCGTCCAGACTGTACTTGCCGTCCACCAGCTCGTGGAACGGAAAGCGCTTGCGGTTGGTATGCACGAAGTCAAGTGCCTGGATCAGGTGCCGCGGGTGGTAGTTGTGCACGCCGGAGAGCGTGATGAGTTTGCGCAGGATCTGGTTGGCGTCGATGCGCACGAAAGCATCGGGATTCACCAACCCGCCGAGCACGTAGCGCCCGCCGGTGCGCAGCATCTGGATGCCCGACGGAATCACTTCCGGGTAGCCGCACAACTCGATGACGGCATCCGCGCCTTCGGGCTTGCACAGCGCCTTCACCGTTTTCACCAGGTCGGCCTCGCTCATCGCGGCCGGATCGAACACATGGTCGGCGCCGAAGCGCAAACCGAGATCGCGCCGCGCGGCCACGTTATCCAGACCGATCACGAGCCGCGCACCGCGCGCCTTCGCCAGCGCGCAGCCGTAGAGGCCGAGCAGCCCGAGTCCCTGCACGACCACGGCGTCTCCCATGGCGATCCCGGCCTTTTCGGTGACGCAGACGACCGTCGCCACGCCGCAGTTGACGGGTGTTGCTTCTTCGTCCGTCAGCACGTCGGGGATTTTCAGTATCCAGGAATGCGGCAGCACATAACAGTATTCACCGAACCCGCCATGATGATGGGGCTCGGTTGTTACCGCCATGTGACCGTACTTGTCGACGCCGGGCGATTTTTGCGGCAGGTCGAGCACTTCGGTGTAGTAGTTCGGGCCCGGAATGAAATACTCGCTCCACGTAATGCGATCGCCGACCGCCAGCGGGTCGCCGCGCATGTCGTGGGTGATGCCCGCGCCCAACTGCTCGATGATGCCGATGATCTCGTGGCCGAGCACGCCCGGGCACGGATTGGGCCGGTGGCCGAGGTAGGAATGGATGTCCGAACGACAGATCGTCGACATCCTGATCTTGACCAGCACCTCTCCCTGCAGCGGCGCACGGATCGGGAAACTGCGGATCACAAACGGCTTTTTCGGCGCGTCGTAAACCGCGAGTCTGCCGGTCGCCGCCATTATTGCTGCGTCCCGTTGATCGCGAAGTCGAAGATCTGGTAACTCTTCAACGTCGCCGCGCCGGCCTTCAGCCGGTACTCATCGTTCAGGGGCGCGCTCAGTATGAACGGCACCTTGGCTTCCGAAACCCCGCCGTGCGTGCGCAGCCGGTGGCCCTTGAGCCCGGACAGGTCGTGCTCCTTTGCCGCCCCGCCGACGCACACGTCGGCAGTCGAGATCACCACCACGTCGGCCTCGCGATCAACAGGCAGGTCGTGCACCCGGCACGCGGTCTCCTTGTCGAGTACCGACTCGATGCCGGAGATGCCGTGAATCGCATCCATTACCTGCCGTGGCGTCGCCTTGCCCGTGCACCAGACGCGCACGAAGCCGCCGAGCGCCCCGTGGTGGCCGACGAACGCATCCGTGATCGGGCAGATCACGCGCGTGTCGCCCTTGCCGAATTTCGCATCCAGGATGTCCTGCAGCCAGATGACGTTGGGCGCGCCCTGCGCGTCCGACTTGTCGTTCATGCCGTGGTCCGCGATGAGCGCGACGATGGCGCCGAGCTCAACCAGCCGGCCGAAACATTTGTCGAGGTACTGGTAGAAACGCTTGGCTTCAGCCGCCTCGGGCGCGTACTTGTGCTGCACGTAGTCCGTCAGGGACAGGTAGAGCAGGTCGGGCCGGTTCTTCTCCAGCAGCTTGATGCCCGCCTCGAGTACGAACCACGAAAGCTCCATGGAATACATCCCGGGCTGGGGCATGCCCACGAACTCAAGCACGTTCTCGATGCCGTTCTCTTGCAGCGTGCACTTGCCGGCAAACTCCGAGGAAAAGCTGACGTTGCCCTTCGACACGTCGAGGTTCTTGCCCAGTTGTTTGCGCAACTTATCCTTGGCCGTGATGGACACGACTTTGGCGCCCGCTTCGGCGAACTTGGTGATGATGGTGTCACCGCGCAAGAGCTCCGGGCCCGTCATCACCACCGCCTCGCCGGTCTTCACATCGAGATAGTAGTTGCCCGAGATGCCGTGCCTGGAAGCCGGCGTGCCGGTAATGATCGACATATTGTTCGGGCAGGTGAAACTCGGCACCGTACCGTCGGCGACGACGCTGAAGCCGCGCTGCATGAAGCGCGCCATGTTCGGTATCGAACCGTCGGCCAGGAACTGACGCAGGTAAGCGGGATCGCCGCCGTCGATACACACCACGACGACCGGCTGCTTCGGCCACCGGTACTTCACGCCATTTACGTCCACCAATGCTTTTTCTGCCGCCATA
>JANNPG010000269.1:0-14446 GCA_031399805.1 Betaproteobacteria bacterium
CCCCCTTGGGTACTACTTTGGGGGTGTCGCGCTGGCCACGCGCCTTATTTGTTTGCGGGAGCTGGCGCTTCGCCTGCGCTACCTTTATTTTGAAATGCGCTTTTAGTGTTGCGCTTGTTGCGCTTGAAACTTGAGACCCGCGGCACTCAGGCAAGCACCCGCGCAAACATGTCGCGGTCGACGTTGCCGCCCGACAATACCAGCGCGATCCGGCACCCGCGGTTGCGCTCGCGTTCCTGCCACGCTGCGGCCAGCGGCGCCGCTCCCGCGCCTTCCGCCACGCTGTGCGTGGCGCTGAAGTAGAGGCGCATCGCGGCGGCCACCTCCTCGTCCGTCACCGCCAGCACGCGCGCCGCGCCGCGACCGATGATGTCGAGCGCCGCATCATCCGGCACGCGGCACGCCATGCCGTCGGCGAGTTCGGTCGTGACCGCGTGCTCGACGTGCTTCCCCGCTTCGAACGACAGCTTGTAGGCCGGCGCGTGCGCCGACACCACGCCGACAATCTCCGTTTTTAACCCCAACGCGTCGCGCGTGGCGATCATGCCGCAGATGCCGGAGCCCTGCCCGATCGGCACGTAGACTGTCGCAAGGTCGGGCACTGCATTGAGCAATTCCAATGCGTAGGTCGCCACCCCGCGCACGAGATGCGGATGGAACGACGGAATCATGTGCAGCTTGCGCCCGGCCGCAAGGCGCGCGGCGTATTCGCGCGATTCCTGGAAATCCGCGCCGTGCTCGATGAGCTCGACGCCCAGCGCGCGCATTGCGTTATTCTTCTCGCGGCTGTTGCCATGCGGCACGACGATGGTCGCCGGGATATTGTTTTTCCGCGCGGCGAAACCCACCGACTGCCCGTGGTTGCCGCGCGTCGCGCTGATGACGCCCGCCGGACGCTCGCCGCCGGCAACGAGCTCGTGAAAGTAAACCAGTCCGCCGCGCACCTTGAACGCGCCGGTCGGCGTGTAATTCTCGTGCTTGACCCACACTTCCGCGCCGAGCTCGGCGCCGAGCAGCGGCCATGCAAATTGCGGCGTCGGCGCAAGCGTGCGATAGACGACCGCCGCCGCGCGTTCGATGTCGGCGCGCACAAACTTGAATTCGCTCATGCGCTCATGCGTTCACGTTGACCACCAGCCGCCCGCGCACCTTGCCGGCAAGAATTTCATCCGCCGCCGGGATAGCCGCGGCAAGCGCGATCTCGCGCGTCATCGCATCGAGCTTGGCAAGATCGAGATCGCGCGCGAGCCGCGACCACGCGGTTTCGCGCAGCGCGCGCGGCGCCATCACGCTGTCGATGCCGGCGAGTGTGACGCCGCGCAGGATAAACGGCGCGACCGACGACGGAAAATCCATGCCGCCGGCCAGGCCGCACGCGGCAACCGCGCCGCGATAGCGCATGCCCGCGCACACGTTGGCGAGCGTGTGGCTGCCGACCGTATCGATCGCGCCCGCCCAGCGCTCCTTGGCGAGCGGCTTGCCCGGCGCCGAGAGGGTCGCGCGGTCGATGACTTCCGCCGCGCCAAGGCCCTTCAGATAATCGGTTTCGCCCACCCGCCCGGTCGATGCGACGACGCGATAGCCCAGATTGGCAAGCACCGCGGTCGCCACACTGCCGACGCCGCCCGCCGCGCCCGTAACCAGGACATCGCCTTGGCCGGGCGTCACGCCATGCTGTTCGAGCGCGAGCACGCACAACATCGCGGTATAGCCCGCCGTACCGATCGCCATCGCCTGGCGCGTCGTGAATTGCGCGGGCAGCGCGATCAGCCAGTCGCCTCTCAAGCGCGCCTGCTGCGCGAGGCAGCCCCAATGCGATTCACCCACGCCCCAGCCGTTGAGTATGACTTTGTCGCCGGGCTTGAATTGCGCGTGCGAACTCGCGGTGACGACACCCGCGCCGTCGATGCCGGGCACCATCGGAAATTTGCGCACGACCGGCCCCATGCCGCTGATCGCGAGTCCGTCCTTGTAATTGACGGTCGAGTATTCCACTTTGATCGTCACATCGCCGGCCGGCAGTTCCGCGTCGTTCACGTCGCGTATCGCGCACTGCTGCTTATCGTCCGCCTTGCTGATGACTATCGCTTTGAACATGACTTCTTTCCGCAAATGGATTTCTGTAGTTTAGCAAATTCGCCCGCAAACACGCCTGACTATGAAGATTCCGGGCTTCAGTTGCGGTTGGCCACCGCGTCATTGCGTAAGTTGTTGTGCTAGCATTCGACTAACGAATTCCGTTCGGGAGATCCCATGAAAATCGCCCTCATGCTCTGGTCAGTGTTGTTCACCCTGTCCGCCGCCGCGCAGCCCGGCCGCTTCGACAAGGTCGAAATCAAGACCACCCGGCTGGCCGAAACCATATATATGCTCGAAGGCGAAGGCGGCAACATCGGCGTCTCGGCCGGCGCGGACGGCGTATTCCTGATCGACGACCAGTTCGGCCCGCTCACGGAGAGGATCCTCGCGGCGATCAAGGTGATCAGCGACAAGCCGGTGCGCTTCATCCTCAATACGCACTGGCACTTCGACCACACCGGCGGCAACGAAAACCTCGGCAAATCGGGCGTCGTCATCGTCGCGCAGGACAACGTCAGAAAACGCCTGTCGACAAAGCAGTTCATCGAGTTCTTCAAGGCGCCGTACGGCCCCGCGGCGCCCGCAGCACTCCCGGTCATTACGTTCACCGATACCGTCACGTTTCACATCAACGGCGACGACGCGACGTCGTTTCACGTGCCGAACGCGCATACCGACGGCGATTCGATCGTCCACTTCCGCAACGCCAACGTGGTGCATATGGGCGACACCTATTTCGCCGGATTCTATCCGTTCATCGACGTCGGCACCGGTGGCTCGGTCAAGGGCGTGATCGCGGCGGCCGACCGCGTGCTTAAGTTCACCGACGACACCACAAAAATCATTCCCGGCCACGGCCCGCTATCGAACAAGCGCGAACTCAAGGCGTATCGCGACATGCTGGCGACGGTATACGCAAAGATCGAACGCATGGTCAAGGCGAAGAAAACATTGCAGCAGGTCATAGACGCGAAACCAACGCGGGACTACGACGCGGCGTGGGGCAATGGCTTTCTCAAGCCCGAACGGTTCGTCGCGGTAGTCTACTCGAGCGCGGCCCGACGAAAATAAAATTTTCGTTGCGCGACGGAACGGCGTTATGCGGCGATGTGTCAGTTACATTTGGGCAGATAATTTCTGGCAACTAATTTCTGTCATCTAATTTTTGTCAACTAATTATAGGTTGGGCGTATTCAAAGAGGGCTGCATGGCGGAATTGAAAGTTGATACAGCAGCAGCTGCTGCTTATGAGTCGGCGCTCGTGCCGGGGCTGTTCGGCCCTTGGGCGACGAAGGCGATCTCGTGGGCGACCATCGCGGAAGGCAACGACGTTCTCGATGTCGCCTGCGGCACGGGTGTGGGTACTCGCGCTGCGGCCCTGAAGTCGGGATCGTCGGGGCGCGTCGTTGGCATCGACCTTGATACGGGAATGATCGCAGTCGCGGAGACGGCATCGGCGAACGACGGCGGTGCGCGGATCGAGTGGCGCTGCGGCAGTGCCCAAGCGTTGCCATTTGAAGACCAGTCATTCGACGTGGCACTGTGTCTGCAAGGACTTCAGTTCTTTCCTGATCGGATTCTTGCGCTTCAGGAAATGCGCCGCGTCCTGAGAGCAGACGGACGCATTCTTGCCACCGTATGGCGCGACCTCGGATACTGCAAGGGCCATCAGGCCATCGTCGAGGCGTTAGAACGACGCGGGATCGATGCAACTGCGGGGCGCAAACCCTTTTCGCTGGATGAGCAGCTGCTGCGGTATGCGGCCGAGCGCGCCGGTCTTCGGCAGATCAACATCCGCGCCGAACGCGGGGCGGCACGTTTCGCCTCAGCAGAGGCTTTTATAGACGCAATCGCGCGCGGCGCTCCGTCCTCGCGGCACGCTTTAGCGAAGGTTCCGACCGAGGATTGGCCGGTATTCGTTGCTGAGGTATCTGCTGCACTCAAGCCGTGGCTGACGGGAGCCGGTCTCGGGTTTCCGATGGAGAGCCATGTGATGGCGGCCCGCCCGTGACGGTACTTGCGGCGCCCAACCCGGCGCTCAACCGGGACGCTGCGCCGCTGTGCGGCTTGCGCCCGTTAGCTTCACGTTGGGCGGCACTACGATAACTATCATCGCCCGAGCCTTTCAGTAGGGGCGAACATTTACTGAGCATTCTTTTAAACGAGGTGAGCTATGCGCAAAGACTGGATTATCCTGATCGGCACGTTTTCGCTCGGTGTGCTTCTTGCCATCGGCGCCCATGGACAAACGACCGAGAGGATTGTCATCGACGGTTCGACTGGCGGCATGCCTCTGGCCGCAGCGCTCGCGAAGGCATTTCAGGAACTAAATCCGGGCGTGACGATTGAAATCGGGAAAGGGCTCGGGACCAAGCCCCGCATACAGGCGCTCGCGGAGGGAAAGATCGACATTGCGCTGGCTAGTCATGGTCTGAACATTGGCGATATCACTCGCCAAGGGATGGCCGTATACGAAATTGCTAATGTGGCCGTAGTGTTCGGCGTCAATGTGAGCGTACCTGTAGCCAACCTTACAACTCAGCGGATTTGCGACGTGTACGCCGGGAGAACTTCGAACTGGAAAGCCCTTGGCGGGCCAGAGATGGAGATAGCAGTGCGCACCAGGCCCGACAGCGAGGTGGATACGGAGGTCGTGCGGGACAACATCGCATGCCTGAAGGATCTAAAGATGTCCGAGGCAGTGAAGGTCATGCCGAGGTCCGGGGATATGGCGAAAGAACTTGCGGCTGCCGCCGGCGCGATAGGGATGACGACGATGACGGTCGTGGAGCAAAGCCAGGGAAAGATCAAGGCCCTGTCTATCGACGGTATCGACCCAAGTGTGCAGAACGTGGAGCGGAAAGCCTACCGGTTTGTTCGCGAGTCGTTCTTTGTGATCAAAACACCCGCCTCGCCAGCGGTCGCGCGATTCCTGGAATTCACACGGGGCGCTATGGGCCACGCCGTGATCACCGCTAACGGGGCTATAGCGGTGAAATGAAACGAAGTGCTAATGCTGAAGGCGCTGTTCCGGCCGATGATGCACTGCCGCCGCACTACAGGTGGAACGGACGGGCCGCCAGCGCCGTGCGATCGGCAACCATTGTGCTGGCCCGCCGTTCACCAAAACGTGAATCCATAGTAGGGATCATAGTCGAGGATGTCCCGTCCGTAGTTGAAGGTTGAGTTGGTGATTGAAGCAGTCGAGGGCCCAGAATGCGGGTTCTTGACATCCTCAACCTGAAACCAAGAAAGCTCATCGAAGGAGACGCACAAGGCCCTCCAAGATGCATTCGTCAAAATTCTCAACGATGCTGATGCACATAGAAATGCCCCAACAGTATCGGACCAAAAGCGCTTCAACGCGCTATATGAGCAACTTGATGCCAAGCTGAAATCAGGCTATGGCACAAGCGCCTACTATCTCGGGGACGAGTCGTTAAACAAGCCCGCCGTAAGATGTAAGGCCGGGCTACTTTTGTTCTCGGAAGTGCTCAATCTTCCGGAGAAAGACCGCACGTTCATGCTAACGGCACTTCTCGGCGACGAGTAGCGAGCTATTAATTCCGCGGCACTCCGTCCAACCAGGAGACCCGGTTTTGCCCCGATCGGGAAGCCGATTAAGCAGCCGATTCCTCCGCCATTAAAACACCACCACGCTGCGGATCGACGTGCCCGCGTGCATCAGGTCGAAGCCCTGGTTGATGTCGGCAAGCTTGAGTTTATGCGTGATGAGATCGTCGATGTTGATCTTGCCATCCATGTACCAATCGACGATTTTCGGCACGTCGCGCCGGCCCTTGGCGCCGCCGAACGCGGTGCCCTTCCACACGCGCCCGGTGACAAGCTGGAACGGCCGCGTCTTGATTTCCTGCCCGGCGCCCGCCACGCCGATGATCACCGACACGCCCCACCCCTTGTGGCAGCACTCGAGCGCCTGGCGCATGACGTCTACGTTGCCTATGCATTCGAAACTGTAATCAGCGCCGCCCTTGGTCAGGTTGACGAGATACGCAACCAGATCGCCCTCGACTTCCTTGGGATTGACGAAATGCGTCATGCCGAATTTTTCGGCGAGCGGTTTGCGTGACGCATTCAGATCGACGCCGACGATCATGTTCGCGCCGGCAAGCCGCGCGCCCTGGATGACGTTGAGCCCGATGCCGCCCAGGCCGAACACCACCACGTTGGCCCCCGGCTCGACCTTCGCCGTGTTGATCACGGCACCGATGCCGGTGGTGACGCCGCAACCGATGTAGCAGACTTTGTCGAACGGCGCGTCTTCGCGTATCTTGGCGAGCGCGATCTCGGGCACCACCGTGAAATTGGCGAAAGTGGAGGTGCCCATGTAATGGAAGAGTTTTTTTCCGCCGAGCGAAAATCGGCTGCTGCCATCGGGCATCACGCCCTGCCCCTGTGTGACGCGTATCGCCTGGCACAGGTTGGTCTTGCCGGAGAGACAGTACTCGCACTGCCGGCATTCCGGGGTGTATAGCGGTATGACATGGTCGCCTTTCTTCAGGCTGGTCACGCCGGGACCGACATCGACCACCACGCCCGCCCCCTCGTGACCGAGGATGGCCGGAAACAACCCTTCGGGATCGGCGCCCGAGCGCGTGAATTCATCGGTATGACAGATTCCGGTCGCCTTGATCTCGACCAGCACTTCGCCGGTCCTCGGCCCCTCGAGATCGACCGTTTCTATCGTGAGTGGGGCGCCGGCTTTGTGCGCAACCGCGGCTTTGACTTGCATGGTTTTCTCCCTCCGAGTCCTGAATCCGAAATCCTGAATCCTGCTTTATGATCGCTATACTATCAAACAGGAGAAACTCGTGAGGGGTGAGGAGTGAGGCGTGAGGAGGAAAGGCAATGAAAGCACGCGGCGCGTTCGCTTTGCGCCTCACGCCTCACGCCTCACTCCTCACTCAAATGCAATGATCCCCACCTACCGCGGAAGATTCGCCCCCAGCCCGACCGGACCGCTGCATTTCGGTTCGCTGCTCGCGGCGGTCGCGAGTTATCTCGAAGCGCGAAGCCGCGCCGGCGAGTGGCTCGTGCGCATGGAAGACCTTGACACGCCGCGCGTCGTGCCGGGTGCTGCCGACGAAATCCTGCGCGCGCTCGAAGCGTGCGGCATGCAGTGGGACGATGCCATTATATATCAGAGCACGCGTTTCGACGCTTACCATGCGGAACTGCACCGCCTGCGCGCGTCAGGGCTCGTCTATCCCTGCGCGTGCAGCCGGCGCGAGGTCGCCGACTCCGCGTTGACCGGCATCGAAGGCCCGGTCTATCCCGGCACCTGCCGCAACGGGCTCACGGCGGGCAAAACCGCGCGCGCCTGGCGCATGGACACGCGCGGCGCAGAGATCGGCTTTGACGACGCGATACAAGGACCGGTGCGCCAGAACCTCGAAACCGACAGCGGTGACTTTGTGCTGCTGCGCGCAGACCATGTGTATGCGTACCAACTCGCAGTGGTGGTCGACGACGCCGAGCAAGGCATTACAGATATTGTTCGCGGCGCTGATCTGCTCGACTCGACGCCGCGCCAGATCTATCTGCAGCGGCTGTTGAAATTCCCGACGCCGCGCTACTGCCACGTGCCGGTCGCGGTCAACGCCACCGGTGAAAAACTCAGCAAGCAAACCCTGGCAACGCCAATCGATCCCGCGCAACCGCTGCCGGCGCTGACGTCCGCGCTGCGGTTTCTCGGCCAGCAACCGCCGGATGCGCTTGACCATGCGGGCATTCCGGAATTCTGGAAGTGGGCGATCTCGAACTGGCGCATCGAGCGCGTGCGGCGTGCGCGCAGCGCGCGCAGCCCGAATTAAAAAGAAGAAACCAGCAGCTTATCCGGTCAGCGCCGTGCGGCGCGAGCGCGAGGGCGCGAATCAAGCTCAGCGAGACGCCGCGCATCTTCCGCCGCTTCTTTCAGAAGCCAGCTGCGAAACGTCGATATCTTCGGCAGTTCCGCCGCCGATTTCGGACACACGATCCAAAACGCGTACGGCGCTTCGAGCGCTTGCTTAAACGGCCTGACGAGGCGTCCGGAGATCAGGTCCGATGACGCGAGCCCTGTGCGCGCCAGTGCGACACCCTGCCCGTCGACCGCGGCATCGATGGTCATGCTGGCCTGATTGAAGACGACTCCGTGCTTGAAGTCGACGCCGTCGACGCCTGTCCGTCCCAGCCAGTTTTCCCAGTCACCAGTGCCATTGGTGTGGAGCAAGGTGTGATGCTTGAGATCGCGCGGCGAACGCAGCGTATCGCTTCCGCTCAAAAACTTCGGGCTGCATACCGGGAATAGTTTTTCGGTACACAGTTGCGTCACGTGCATCCCCGGCCAGTTGCCGTCGCCGTGGCGGATGGCCAGGTCGATGTCTTCGCGCGCGAAATCGATGTGCTGCACCGAGGCGCTGACGCGCAAATCGATCCCCGGATGAGCCTCGGAGAATCGTCCTAGCCGGTGCACCAGCCATTTGGCGGCGAAGTTGGGAGACGTGGTGATGGTCAAGGTGCCGGATTTCTGCCGCTGCAGCAGGCGCTCGGTGCCCATTCCAAGGCGGTCGAACGCGTCGCGCACCACCTCCAGATAGCTGCGCCCCGCATCCGTAATGATGAGCCGCTGACGTTCCCGGCTAAACAAACGTACGCCTAATTCGGATTCGAGCCCCTTGACCTGCTGGCTCACCGCGCCCTGCGTCACGCACAGTTCAACGGCCGCCTTGGTAAAGCTTTCGTGACGCGCGGTCGCCTCGAAAGCTTTGAGCGCATTGAGGGAAGGCAGGCGGCGCCGCATGGTCTGGCTCAGTTCATTAGAAAAACTATGTCCAGGTCGAGAAATGATGCTTTGCACATGCGTCCAGTATGCCTGACTATTCGCGTCGACGGAAGCCATTATGGAATCGACATTTGTCAATAAAACTACTGAAGTGCCGCCACGGCATCCGCGGCGGCACTACTTAACCGGGTTATTTGCAGACACCCGGTCGCCCAGGACGATCTCGTCTCAAGTGCTGCTCCGACCTTATGAAAAAGGAGTGTGATTATGAGCAATCGAATCGTTTCAATTCGTGGTTGGCTGGTCTTGCTTCTTGCAGTGACCGCTATGGCAGGTTGCGGCGACACTGGAAAATCCTCGTCAAACTTGTCGGCAGACTACGCTGGCAGCACCGATCTTCGCAACCAATCGCAGGAGACCAGTGAGCAAGACGTTCTTCGCGTGATAGAAGATCTCGCACGCAACCGGCTTTGGGTGCTGACTCTCAAAGAGGTGCGGATTTACAACACCGCTGCCACGGGCAAGAGGTTGATACGAAAAATAGCGCTGCCGACCTGGTCCGTTGTCGACTTTCGCAATGTCTGCATGCCCGACATGGTCTTGGATCGAGCCGGTTCCGCATTCATCTCCAGCAACGGGCAGGCGCGATTGTTGCGAATAGATGCAGACCGTTTCGCCCTCGAAGATTACGCAATCAGCTTCCAGGCAAGAGAGGGGCTGGATATTGGATTTGGCGCTCTTGCGTTTGCCGCGGACGGCACCCTGTTTGCGCGCACGACCCCAGGCGGATTGCTGTGGAAAATTGACATCGCTAAAGCAAGTGCGACGATGACCGCGGTAATCAAGAAACTCCCCGTGGATCAATGCGCCATTACGACACGGTCTATTACGACACAATTACTGAACGACTTTGAAAGGGGATAGCAGCGATGATTACCCCTGAATGGATGCTGACGCTGACGGTGGAACAGCTTGCGATGGTCTGCGCGGGCGCCGCCCTGGGCGGCGTGATCTTCGGCGTCATGGGCTTCGCCTACGGGGTCGTGATCTCGCTATTCATCCACCACGCGTTCGCCGCGCCGGACGTGGTCTTCATCATCGTGGGCGGCTCTTTGATCATGAATCTCGCGCTGCTGCCGCGGTTCTGGCGGGAAATCCATTGGCGCGGCGCGGCGCCCTATCTGCTCGGTGCGGCGCCCGGCCTGCCGCTCGGCCTGTGGCTCCTTGCGAACCTCGATCCGCAGGCGATCCGGATCTTCGTTGGCGTCCTGATTGTCGCCTACGGTCTCTATGCCCTGCGGCAGCAGTCACGCGAACCCCTGCGATTCGCAGCCGCCCGGGGAAGGGCCATCGACGGCCTAGTGGGCTTCGCGGGCGGCGTGATCGGCGGCGCCTCGGGCCTGGGGCCGCTGGTACCCGTCGTGTGGTTTGGCCTGCGCGGCATGAGCAAGATCGAGCAGCGCTCTCTCGCCCAGCCCTTCGCGCTCGCTTTCTTTGGCGCGATGGCCGTCCTCCTCCTCGCCACCGGCACTGTGGGCCGGCAGGCGCTCGAGGGCCTTGCCGTGGCCACCCCCCTCATGCTGGGGTCCGCCTTCCTGGGCCTGCGAGTATTCGAGCGGCTGAATACGTCTACGTTTCAGCGCGCCGTGGTTGCTCTCGCAATTCTTGGAGCCGTCGCGCTGCTCGTGCGACAAGGACAGGTTTTTTTCCGCTGATGCAAGCTACCACGCGACGTAACGACCGGCGAAAACGATTGAGAATATACGGAGTATAAATCATGGGCAAAAACGCACGCCGCCGGGTTGCAATACTATATCCCGGAGATCATGAGGCAAGGCAACATGCGGCACCTGAAAAAACCCGTTTTTCAAAAGTGTTCCAGGCGCTGGCCGCACTGGGAATGCAGGTGGAACCCGCCGTGTATCACGACGATTTCTGTGATGAGGTTCGCCGCCAGATCTTGCAGGTCGACGGCGTGCTGGTGTGGGTAAATCCCATCGAGGGCGGACGTGATCGCTCGGTGCTGGATGCCATGCTTCGCGAGGTTGCCGCAGCGGGTATTTTTGTCAGCACGCATCCCGACATCATCTTGAAGTTGGGAACCAAGGAAATTTTGTTCCGGACTCGTGATATCGGGTGGGGATGCGATACGCATTTGTATTCAGGCATGGATCAGATGCGTCGCGAACTTCCTGCGCGACTCGTCGCCGGCGAAATTCGCGTCCTCAAGCAATACCGCGGCAATGGCGGAAATGGCGTATGGAAGGTCGAGCGCGCGATCCACGCGATGGTCGACCAGGTCCGGGGCGGCGCGACATCAACGCCGGACGAAACACTGGTACGTGCCCGGCACGCGAAGCGGGGATGCGTTGAAGAAAAAATGCCCTTGCGCGAATTCTTCAGGCACTGCAAGCCGTATTTTTCCGGCGATGGCAGGATGATCGACCAGGCGTACCAGCCACGTTTGCCGGAAGGCACGATCCGCTGTTACCTCGTGCATGACAAGGTGGCCGGCTTTGGCCATCAGGCCATCAATGCGCTCTGTCCCGCGCCTGCCGGCACGCCGCCCGAGGCGGCGCCCCAGCCGAGCCCGCGCTTGTACCACCCACCCGCCATGCCGGAATTTCAGTCGCTCAAGCTTCGATTGGAACAGGAGTGGGTGCCGGCAATGCAGCGGCTGCTCGACGTCGACACTGATCAACTGCCCATACTCTGGGATTGCGATTTTCTCCTCGGGCCGCAGCATGAAAACGGTGAGGACAGTTATGTGCTGTGCGAAATCAACGTCAGCAGCGTGTCGCCATTCCCCGACTCCGCGGTGGCGTTGGTCGCCGAAGCCGCGCTCGCAGGAATAGAAGCGACAAGACGAGGACAACAACCATGGAAACCCTGAATCAATTCCACGCGGCCGCGACCGCGCAAGCGATTGTCTTGACTCGCAATCAGCGTCGGGTGTACTCTTCACGGCGTGGGGTCAATGCAGATTCCCCGCCGTCGGTAAGACGCCTCGCGTCCAAATTCTGCTTCTACTCGTCATTCACGGAGTGAGAAGCCATGGACGCAGCAATCAAACCCAGTACTTTGCAATCCGATCTCGAAGGCTACCGCGCGCCGCTCGTTATCGACGTTCGTAAAACGCCCGCCTTTCACGCGGCCCCCGACATGATCGCGGGTGCGTTACGCCGCGATCCCGCCGCCGTCACGTCATGGACGAAGGAACTGCCGCACGCCAGCACGGTCGTCGTCTACTGCGTGCACGGGCACGAAGTCAGCCAAGGCGTGGCGAAGGCGCTGCGCGACGCCGGCATTTCCGCGCGCTACCTCGAAGGCGGCATCGAAGAAGGATGGCGCGCTGCTGGCGGCGGATTTATGCGGAAACCAACCAGCGCATCTACCCGCTGGGTCACGCGCGAACGCCCGAAAATCGACCGCATCGCGTGTCCGTGGCTCATCGCGCGCTTCATCGATCCCGCCGCGGAATTTCTGTACGTGCCGACGGCCAATGTACTGAGCGCCGCCAAGGAAAAGGAAGCCATCCCTTACGACATTCCGGACGTGTCCTTCTCGCACGACGGGGCGCTCTGCAGTTTCGACGCATTCCTGAAAACCTACCACCTTTCCGATCCCGCGCTCGACCGGCTTGCGCTGATCGTGCGCGGCGCCGACACCGCAAAACTGGAACTCGCGCCGCAGGCGGCGGGACTGCTCGCGGTATCGCTGGGGTTGTCGCGCAACTTCGCGGACGACCACGAGATGCTCAAGCACGGCATGGTGATGTACGACGCACTGTACGCGTGGTGCAAGGACGGGCAGGACGAGACGCATACGTGGAATCCGGCGGCCTACCGCTGATATCTGGAAAGCAGACTTCATGTCCAATGACCGCACCCTGATCTTCAACCGCAGCGATGTCGAACGCCTGCTCACGCTCGACGATTGCATCGCCGCGGTCGCAGACGCCTTCGCGCAGCATGCGCAGGGCAAAACCGCGCCGCCCGGCGTGCTGGGCATGCATGTGTCTGACGGCGGATTCCATATCAAAGCGGCGCTGCTCACGCTCGACCGGCCGTACTTCGCCGCCAAGACCAATTCCAATTTTCCGCAAAACGGCGCGCATCACGGGCTGCCGACGATACAGGGCGTAGTAGTGCTGTGCGATGCGACCAACGGGTTCCCGCTCGCGCTCATGGATTCGATTTCGATCACCGCACTGCGCACCGCCGCGGCGACGGCGGTGGCGGCAAAGTACCTGTCACGCAAGGATTCCGCCGTCGCTTTGGTATGCGGATGCGGCGCCCAGGGCGCGATGCAACTGCGCGCGCTGTGCCGCGTTTGGCAGCCGCGGAAAATTTACGCTTACGATCAGGACGCGCAGAAGGCCGCCAAATTCGCGAGTGACATATCCAGCGAGCTTGGCATTCCCATCACGACGACCAGCGACCTCGGCGCGGCAGTCGCCGGCAGCGACATCGTCATCACTTGCACGACGTCCAAACGCTTCTTTATCGCGCACGACATGGTGCGCGCCGGCACCTTCATTGCCGCGGTCGGCGCCGACAATCCGGAAAAGCAGGAAATTGATCCGCAGCTGCTCGCGCGGCACACCGTGGTCGCGGACATCCTCGAGCAATGCTGCGCAATCGGCGACCTGCACCATGCGATCGACGCCAAAGTGATGACGCGCGCGGACGTGCACGCCGAACTTGGCCAGGTCGTGGCAGGTATAAAGCCCGCGCGCACGCGCGACGACGAAATCATCATATTCGATTCGACCGGCACCGCGCTGCAGGACGTCGCGGCGGCGGCCGCCGTTTACCGGCGGGCGCAAGGAACGCAGCACGGCGTCCATTTTTCTTTCAACGCGTAATTTCAAGGAGACCATCATGCGCTACCAACTCACCCCGATCCACTGCCGGCCGTGGCTGTTGAACGCCCTTTCCTACAAGCTGATCGAGAGCCACTACGAAAACAACTATGGCGGCGCCTTGCGGCGCCTGAACGCCATCACGGAGAAACTCGCATCGCTCGATTTCGATACCACGCCCGGCTATGTGATCAACGGACTCAAGCGCGAGGAGTTGATTGCGCTCAACTCGACGCTCCTGCACGAGCTTTATTTCGCGAGCCTCGGCGGCGAAGGCGGCAAGCCGCCCGCGCCGATCGCGGAAGCGCTCGCTCGCGACTTCGGTTCCTTCAACCGCTGGAAGAGCGAGTTCGTCGCAATGGGCAACGCGCTCGGCGGCGGCTCGGGCTGGGTGCTGCTCACCTACCTGCCGCGCGATCGCCGCCTCATCAATCAGTATGCTTCCGAACATACGCAAGCGGTCGCGAGCGGCATCCCGATTCTCGCGCTCGACATGTACGAGCACGCCTACCATATCGATTACGGCGCGAACGCCAAAGCGTACGTGGACACGTTCATGCGCAACCTCGACTGGCAGGCGGTCGCGGGCCGCTACGAGGATGCGGTCGGGGTCGCACCGCCACGCCCGCTCGCACAGCCGGAGTTCGGCGATCTGCCGGGAATCGCCGTCGAGGAAGTGAAGGCGATGCTCGATGCGGGCAAGCCGGTGCAGTTCATCG
>JANNPG010000271.1:0-12474 GCA_031399805.1 Betaproteobacteria bacterium
CCGTCGGCGCGGGCGCCGAAGCCGCGCGCGGCCAGCACGTAATTGTGCACTACACCGGCTGGCTCACCAACGGCACCCAATTCGATTCGAGCAAGGACCGCGACGATCCGTTCGAGTTTCATCTCGGTCAGGGTCAGGTGATCGCCGGCTGGGACGAGGGCGTCACAGGCATGAAAGTCGGCGGCAAGCGCAAGCTGACGATACCGCCCGCACTCGGCTACGGCGCGCGCGGCGCCGGCGGCGTGATTCCGTCGAATGCGACGCTGGTGTTCGAAGTCGAACTGCTCGGCGTCTAGGCCCGGCCGGATTTGGCGCTTGCTGCGCGCACTCGTCACCGGCTTCGAACCGTTCGGCAGCGAGAGCATCAATGCGTCGCACGAAGCGGTGCGCCGCCTGCCCGCGCGCATCGGCATGCTCGAAATCACGACGGCGCAGCTGCCAACGTCGTACGCGCGTTGCGGCGCGGCGCTGCAACGCGAGATTCAACGCGTCGAACCCGCCATCGTGTTATGTGTCGGCGAAGCCGGCGAGCGTATGGCGCTCAACATCGAGCGCGTCGCCATCAACGTGCGGGATGCACGGATTGCCGACAACGATGGCGCGCAACCCGTTGACATACCGGTCGTCAGCGGCGCGCCCGCCGCCTACTTCGCGACATTGCCGGTGCGCGCCATTCACGCGGCGCTTACGGCGGCGGGGTTGCCGGTCGTCGTTTCGAACAGCGCCGGCACCTTCGTTTGCAACCACGCGTTCTACGCGCTTATGCATTTCACCGCGACCGCCGGCGCGAAACTGCGCGGTGGCTTTCTGCACGTGCCGTGCTGGCGCAGCGACCCAAGCGCAACAACGAGCGCAGCGGGCAATGCGTCGATGACACTGGACGAAATCGTGCGCGGTATCGGGATCGTGCTGGAAGTGAGCGCCGCGCCGGCGGCGGCGGCGCTCAGTGAGCCTCGCCGGTCTTGAATCTCGCCGCGAGTTCCGCGTCAAATTCGCCGTCAATCAAGACGTACAAGATGCGGCAAAGCTTGCCGGAGCGATTGCTCCACGCATGATTGGTGCCGCGCTGGATGACGACGTCGCCCGCCTTGAGCAGCACGTCTTCGTCGTCCAGCAGCAGCGTGAGTTCGCCTTCGAGCACGACGGCATAATCGACCGTCTGCGTACGATGCATCATCGGGTGCCGTCCGCCGCGCCCGAAAGTCGACGCCGCCTCGTTTCCCATCGCTGCAAATATCGCGCGCGCGCCTTCCGGCGTGAGATTGCGGATTTCGTCCGATTCCGGCGCGATTTCCGCGATGCGGATGACCGTACCCCGCGGCGCGGGGTGTAGGGTGCGCGGGCCGAGCGTCGGATCGGGCTCCGCCGCCGTAAGCGGTGCCGGTGCGGCATTGGTTTTCCAGATGTCGCTCGAACGATGCCCCGGACGCAATGGATTGCTTTTGACGTTAGGCGCAATGCCGTCGGAAATTACGATGGCCTTGCCGTTCTTGTCGTGGCCGGTGACCACGCGTCTGATGAATCCTGTCATGGGGTCCTTTCCGATGGTGATGGGTGAGGAGTGATGAGTTAGGCGCTAGGCGCTAGGCGCTAGGCGTTAGGCGTTAGGCGTTAGGCAAACACGACGGGGTAGCCGTGGTGAAAGTTTTCCGCCTCACACGTCACGCCTCACGCCTCTCGCCTTTCAATTACTCGGGCTCTATTCCCGCCACGCGCGCGGCCTCGCCCATGCGCTTGATCGCGTTGGCCACGAACGGGGTGAATTCCGCGGATGAACCGCCGACGGGATTCAGTCCCAGTTTCACGAACCGCTCGCGCACCGCGGGATCCGCCATGGCCTTGCGCACTTCGCTTTCCAGCCGGGCGAGTACATCGCGCGGCGTTTTCGCCGGCGCGAACAGGCCATGCCAGCTCGCGTCGATCTGCGTCGGCGGCACGCCGGCCTCGGCGAGCGTGGGTACATCAGGCAGAAACGACGCACGCGCCGGTGCGTCGTAGCCGAGCGCGCGTATCCTGCCGGCCTTGATGAGCGGCAGTCCGAGCGTCGGTGTGACGAACATGACCTGCACTTCGCCTGCCATCAGCGCGGTTATGGCGGCACCCGCGCCTTTGTACGGGACGTGCACCATGTGCGTTCCGGCGCGTGCGTTGAATAAAGCGCTGGCAAGATGGACGGTATTGCCGATGCCCGGCGAGCCGTACGAGATTTTGCTATCGGGCTTCTTCGCGAGCGCCACGAGATCTTTGGCGTTCTGCGCCGGCATCCCCGGATAGACCACGAGTATGTGGCCGTCGGACGAACACAGATGCGACACTGCTGCAAAGTCCCTGACGGGATCGAACGGCAGTTTTTTGTAGATGCCCGGATTCACCGCGAACGAAGCGGACGTAACGAGCAGCGTATGCGCGTCGGGTGCCGCTTTCGCCACGATTTCCGCACCTATGATGCCGTTCGCTCCCGGCCGGTTGTCGACGATGAACTGCTGGCCCGTTTGCGCCGACAACTGCGCGGCGACGATGCGCGCCGTGGTGTCGGGTCCGCCCGCGCCGAAGCCGACCACGATGCGCACCGGGCGCGCCGGATAGCTTTGGCTCCATCCCGCGTTGCACGCGCATAACGCGCACGCCAGAATCAACCACTTTTGCACGATAGCTTTTCCTGTGAAGATCGGCCGCAAGACAAGCATGCGGGCACGGGGCATCTCAGTATAGTCACGCCGCGCGCAGAAGGGCAAGGCGCGGACTGCCTTACGCCTCGCGCAGGTGCAGAATGCGATCCGCGTCACGTCGCGCGCAATGTCAAGAAACGGCCGCGCGCAGTCGGCCCGAAAAAAGCTATCATGTCGGCCTGCGTCATACGATCCGACGAACGCCGCACGCGGCGCTCGTCGCGGCAATGATAATCAGGGAGATGTCATGAAGGTTTGCATATTCGGCGCCGGCGCCGTGGGCGGCAATATCGCGACGCGGCTGGTGGCGGCAAACGCGGACGAAGTCGCGGTCGTCGCGCGCGGCGCGCAGTTGCAGGCAATCCGCTCGCGCGGGCTCACGCTGCGCATGGGCGGCAAGGAAATCCACGCCAAACCCGCGGTAGCGACGGATGATCCGTCGACACTGCCGCCGCAGGACGTGGTGGCCGTTTCGGTGAAAGCAACCGCCGCGCTGCCCGCCGCCGCCGCGGCCATCGGTAAGCTGCTCGCGCCGAACGGTTGCGCGGTGTTTTTGATCAACGGCATCCCGTGGTGGTGGCGGCATGGCCTGCCCGGCGCAAGTGGCACGTTGCCACTGCTCGATCCCGACGGCGCACTGTGGAATCACGTAAAGCCCGAACGCACTCTCGGCTGTGTGGTGCACCTGCCCAACGAAATCGTCGAGCCGGGCGTGATCGTGCACACGGGTGTTAACCATCTGATTCTCGGCGAACCGGACGGCTCGACCAGCGCGCGACTTAAAGCGGTGGCGGAAATGTTTACGCGCGGAGGTATCGATACGCGATTGTCGAACGACATACGCCGCGACGTCTGGCAGAAGCTTGCGCTCAACGCATCGGGCAACACGCTCGCCGCCTTGACGCGCGTCGATCTCGGCGGACTCGGCACCGATCCCGGATTGTGCGAGTTGTCGATCAAGATCATGCGCGAAGCAATCGCCGTCGCCGCCGCGCAAGGCTGGGACTTGAGCACGGATATGGACGTCGAAAAGCTGGCGCGCCGCGGCAAGCCGGGCCAGCGGCCCTCGATGCTGCAGGACGTGACGCACAAGCGCGCGCTGGAAGTCGAAGCGCTGCTCGGCCAGATCCAGGCGTTCGCGCGCGATTTGAAAATCGCCACGCCCAATATCGACGTCATCCTGCCGCTGCTGCGCGGGCTCGACCGCGCACTGCGCGCCGCCTGATACCTCTGCGGCGGGCGAAGATCGCAAAGCCACCGCGCGCAAAGCAGCGGCGGCGGTGCGAGTGTGATAAATTGCGGGTTGAAAATCCGCTGCCGCAGAAGACACACATGTCAACAACGCCGGCCACAAAACTCGCGAAACAGCTGAACGAACTGACCGCCGCGGAAGTCGTGGCGGCAGTCAGAGCGGGCAAAACGACGTGCGAAGCTGTCACGCGCGCCTGTCTCGAACGCATCGCGGCGCGCGAAGCCGCCGTGCAGGCGTGGCAGTACCTCAACCCGGAACAGGCAATTGCCGAAGCCCGCGCGCGCGACCAGACTGACAAACGCGGCGCGCTCATCGGCGTGCCGTTCAACGTTAAAGACATCATCGATACGAGCGACATGCCGACGGAATACGGCTCGCCGATTTACGCGGGCTTCCGGCCGCGCAATGACGCAGCTTGCGTGGCACTGAGCCGCAAGGCGGGCGCGGTATTGCTCGGCAAAGCGGTAACGACGGAATTCGCCAACGTCCACCCTTCCAGAACGCGTAATCCCCTGGACCTCAACCGCACGCCGGGCGGTTCATCGAGCGGTTCGGCGGCTGCCGTCGCGGACCACATGGTCGCGCTTTCGGTCGGCTCGCAAACGAGCGGTTCAACCGTGCGCCCGGCTTCGTTTTGCGGCGTGTTCGGTTATCGCCCGACCTACGGCGACTTGCGCTGCGTCGGGATCAAGGAGGCGGCAGGCTCGCTGGATACGCTGGGGCTGATCGCGCGGTCCGTCGAGGACATCGCGTTGTATCGCGACGTGCTGCTCGGCATCGAGCCGGTGCCCGTGGCGGCAGACGTGCCGGCGCCGCGCGTCGGATTCTGTCGCTCGCATTTATGGTCGCTGCTCGACCCGACGACACAGGATCTGTTCGAAAACGCCGCGCGCAGACTCGCCAAGGCGGGAGCCACGGTTACGGACGTCGCGCTGCCCGCGGACTTCGAGGGCATTCCGGATGCGCACAGGCTCATATCGGGCTTCGAGTTTTCGCGCAACTTTACGTGGGAAATCGAGCACCACTGGGAAAAAATCAGCGATACGCTGCGCAACGGCCGTATCACGGATGGGCTGTCCTGCAGCTTTGAATCTTATCTCGAAGCGCGGGCGCTGGCGGAGCGCTGCCGGCAATTGATCGGGCCCGTGCTCGATAAATTCGACGTGTTGCTGACGGCGTGCGCTACCGGCGAGGCGCCGGTCGGATTCAAGACCACGGGCAACACGAAACTTGCGCTCATCTGGACCACATCGCACGTGCCGGCGATATCAGTGCCGGTATTCAAGGGGCCGAACGGGATGCCCATCGGGGCCTACCTCGTCGGCAAGCGCAATCGTGACCGCGAGCTGTTTGCGTTTGCGCGCTGGATACACCGCGCGCTCGCGTAGTCGCGGGCGATTCTTCGCGCCGGCGACAGCCGGGCCTGCGATGACGGCATGCTCTGACGGGCGTCAGGCGAGTTATCGAAGTCTTGCGACTTATGGGAGGACGACATGAATTCACTGCCGAGGGTCATTGGTCTTGCGCTGGGTATCGCGGCGTGCGGTATCGCCGCGGGGGAAGCGTCCGCCCAGAACTATCCCAGCAAGCCCATTCGGGTGATCGTGGCGTTTGCACCCGGCGGCGGCACGGATGTATACGCGCGGTTGATCATGGCGCGGCTGGCGGAGCGGTTGGACCAGGCCCGAATCGTAGTCGACAACCGGCCGGGAGGTGGCGGTTACATCGGCGCGGAAATCGCCGCCAAAGCGCCGCCCGACGGCTACACCTTGTTCTTTACTGCCGCCAACATCGTCATGAGCCTGAAGTTGTTCCCGCAGCAGCCGGTCGATCCGATGCGGGACTTTCAGCCGGTTTCGCTGCTGGTCAAGGAACCCAGCCTGCTCGCGGTTCACCCTTCGCTGCCGGCGAAATCCGTGAAGGAGTTGATCGCACTGGGACGGGCGAACCCGGGCAAAATCAACTACGGCGGTGGTCACGGCACGTCGTCCCATCTCAATACCGAGCTGTTCAAGATGATGGCGAAAGTCAATTTCGTGCAGGTGCCCTACTCGGGCGGGACGGGCCCTGCCGTCATCGGCGCGCTGGTGGGGGAAGCGCCGCTCGTAATCGCGCCGATATCCGCCGCGCTGCCGCACGCGAAGAGCGGCCGGCTGCGCGGGCTCGCGGTTACGCTGCCGGAGCGCGCGACAGCGCTGCCTGAGTATCCGGCGGTCGCGGAATCGCTGCCGGGCTACGCCGCTTTCCAGTGGTACGGCGTGCTGGTGCGGACGGGAACGCCGCCGGAAATCGTCAATACCCTGCACGCGGAACTCGTCAAGATCATGCAGATGCCGGACCTGCGGGCGCGCATCGAAAGCGAGGGTTCGATCCCCGGCGGCAGCACCCCGCAACAGTTCACCGCTCACATGCGTGACGAGACGGTGAAATGGGCGAAAGTGGTCGAAGTCTCCGGGGCGCGCATCAACTGATCGATTGACGGGAACCCTTTGCGCAAAAGCGAAAACCGATGCTGAAGCTTTGGGGCCGCCCCACTTCGGGACGCACGCAGAAGGTGCTGTGGACGCTCGCCGAAATCGGCATGGATTTCGAGTTCATCCTCGCCAGCGCGACGATGGGCCCCGGCGGCCACGTCGCGAAGGGCCACAAACCGTACGGCGTGGTCAACACGGCCGAATACCGCGCGAAAAACCCGAACGGCCGGGTTCCCACCATCGACGACGACGGCTTCGTGCTGTGGGAATCGAATTCCATCGTGCGCTACCTTGCGATGCAGTACGCGCCGGACCTGCTTTACGGCAGCGACATCAAGACGTTCGCCTCCGCGAGTCGCTGGCTCGACTGGGAGAACAACGAGCTCCTGCCGCCGCAACATGACATGGCGATGCATTTGATCCGGCTGCCGGAAAACAAGCGCGATCCGCTTGTATTGGCGAAAGCGTGCGAGAAATTCGCGCGTGCGCTGCATATCGCCGACGAACAGCTCGGGCGCACCCGCCACATCGCGGGCGAGCGCTTCACGTATGGCGACATTGCGCTGGGCTTGCGCGTGCACCGCTGGCACGTGCTCGGACTTGCGCGCGAGACGCCGCCCAACATCGCGCGCTGGTACGCGGAAATCAAGACGCGGGCCGCGTTCAACCGGTGGACGGCGGATCCGGCGCACCACCTCGAAGGGTGACGCCGAATCCCGGCGTTTAGCTCGACTTACGGTTGGCTTCCTTGATGATCGCCTTGCGGTTTTTGCGGCCGAGCGTCTTGTTGTGACGCGACTGCGTTGCGTTGACCGAGCGCGTGCCGCATTTCGTGCATTCGGATTGCATGAGACCCGTCGCCACCGCACTTTCACTGCGGAACGCGTGCGAATCGGCCGTCTCCGCCATCTGCTTTAACGTCTCTTCGCCGCATTTCCAGCATGTGAGTTCGGTCATGACCTTTGCTGCCGCCGTTGCTTGCATCATGTTCTTTCCTTAGTTCTTCAGTACGTTGGCCGGCGACCCGCCACAGGCAACCGGAGGCAAAAGACGACCAGAATCACTCAAAGGCGATACGCCGCATTTGCTGCGCGCGCGCTGCCGCTGCGATAAGATGACGAACTCGGGAAAAGCATCGGGCAGAACCTGCCGCCCGTGTGCGTGACCAGGATAAATGGCGTGGCGGGGCGGACTCTAACCCACTTGTACGATTAGCGCAAAACCGATTCGAATTGCCGTGGAGAATGCATGAACACAGCACGCTTGATGACCGCGCTTATGGTGATTGCGCTGGCCACGTTTGCGGCGCCGGGCGCCCGCGCGCAGGCCTATCCGTCCCTGCCGATCAGGCTGATTTCGCCCGCTCCGCCGGGCGCACTACCCCTAGGGCCGAGCGGACGAACGCCGCTGCAGCGTTACGACCACGCGCTAGAGCAACGGTTTTTGTGCATAATCGACGAACGGTATCCGAGCTGAATTTGATTGGAGGGACCCATGGTTGAACTGGAATTCCACGACCCGTCCGGCAGCATCGACATCACACAACCGCATGCGCCGCGGCTCGCTTCTCTCGCCGGCAAGCGCATCGGTTTCGTCACCAACGAGCAATGGCAGGCCTTCCGCGCGCTCCCGCTCATCCGATCGATGCTACAAGAGGATTTTCCAGACGCCGAAGTGCTGCCGCTCGACACTTATCCCAAGGGTAACGAAGTCATCGGCAAGGACGAGACGGCAAGACGGGTCAAGGAAAGCGGCGTCGACGCCGTCATCATCGGCAACGCGGCCTGAGGCTCCTGCGCCACAGCATGCGGCCGTGCAGCCGCTCGCATCGAATCACTGGGTATCCCGACTGTCATGCTTACGCGGACGGATTTCGTGGGCGTCATCAAGAACATCCTGTCGGGACGCGGACTGGCGCCGGATGCGGCCATGGTCATTTTCCCGATTGACCTGTTTTTACCCGGCAGCGATCTCGCGCCGCTCAAGGCGCGCAAGCAAGAATTTTACGACAGGCTGACGCGCTGGGCGCCCGCCGGCGCACAAGCGTCGACGAACGCGAACCCGATGGTCAAGGTCGCGGGCGCCACGTATGAACACGCGCTCATCAATGCCAACCACTTGCTGCTCACCAATCTGTGGGGTGACGGATTGCCGATGTGGCCGGCGACCCGCCAACGCGTCGACTGGATACTGCGCGGCGCCGCGCTCCCGCGCACCCACGTGATCGGCAAGTTTCCACCGCGCGGCGCTGTCGCCACGGTCGAGTCCTGTGCCATTGCGCTCGCGATGGCGGGCGGCCGGCCCGAATACCTGCCGGTGCTCGTCGCCGCCGTCGAAGCCTTCCTCGATCCGCACTCGGACAGCGAT
Source organism: Betaproteobacteria bacterium (assembly GCA_031399805.1). Classification (GTDB taxonomy): domain Bacteria; phylum Pseudomonadota; class Gammaproteobacteria; order Burkholderiales; family SG8-41; genus PALSA-1004. The sequence continues at coordinate 8,763 of JANNPG010000271.1, forward strand.
GCCTTACAGGCGGACTCGGGCAGTGTGTTTCCAGTCATCATCATCAATGGACCGATCGCCAAACAGATCCGGCTCAACTCGGGCTTCGGCTGCCTCGGACCCGACCCGCAGCGTCCCGCCGGCGCCAGCATCGGGCGCGCCTTGCGTCTGATGCAACAGAACCTGGGCGGCGCGTTGCCCGGCATCGGCGCGATGGCCATGTACGGCGCAATGCGTTACACCAACGCGGTGTTTGCCGAAGACGAAGAAGAGCTGCCGGACGGCTGGCTGCCGCACGGCACGCAACGGCACGGCTATGCACCGGGCACCAACTCGGTCTCGCTCGTGTTCGCGAACGGCGCCGCCAACATCAAGCGCCGCTGCGCGATCAAGGAGACGCCGGAAGAAGACGCGTTGCAGGGCATGCATCGCATGGCGGACGTCATGCGCGGCGTGCAGCTCGGCGTTCTCGTCGGTTATGAGAAGGGCACGCCCGGCATCATGATGATCCCCCAGGTGGTGGCGCAGACCATGGCGTCGCTCGGCTGGACCCAGCAATCGATGCGCGAATTCCTGTGGGAGCACTCGAAAGTTCCGGCGGCGCATCTGCGCCGGTCAGGCGCGCGTGCCTGGATCCAGATTCAGGCGCCGGCCAGCGTCGTTCTCGATCCGTGGCCAATCGCCGCCAAGCCCGACAACATCGTGCTGCTCGTCGCGGGCGGCGGACATCCGACCAACAGCTATTGGCTGCCCGGTTGCTGCCCGCGCGTGATCGGACGGGAAGTCCGCGTGCCCGAGTCGTTCGACGCGTTGCTGACCGAGGCCGATCGGGATCTAGGCTGCGGCGCGGAGGCGTGTTTGGTCTGACGCTGCGCGAACGCCCGCTGGACACAACGTGCCGCCACGCCCACCAACATCGATTGCCACTGTTTCAGATTTCAACTATCCAGGGAATCCGCATGAAAACCACACGATTCTTATTGCTACTAACCGGCGCGGCGGCGTTGTTCGCCTGCCACGGCGCGGCGGCGCAGGCCTATCCGTCCAAGCCGATCAGGCTGATTTCGCCCTATCCGCCGGGCGGCGGCACCGATGCGGCGGCGCGCATCATCGCACAGGCCTTATCCGATCAACTCGGCCAGCAGGTCGTGGTCGACACGCGCGGCGGTGCGAGCGGCCTGATCGGCACCGAGCTTGCCGCCAAGGCGGCGCCCGACGGCTACACGATAGTGCTGGGCAACGTCGCTCCGCTCGCGATCCTGCCCGCCGCAACGCCCAAGCTGCCGTACGACCCGCTCCGCGATTTCAGCCCGATCAGCCTCGTCGCTCTGTCGGATTACGTGCTCACCGTGCATCCTTCGCTGCCCGCAAAAAGCCTCAAGGAATTGTTGGCACTCGCCAAGGCCAATCCGGACAAGCTCACGTACGCGTCGAGCGGCAATCTCGGCGCGCCGCATCTCGCCGGCGAACTCATGAACCTGCTCGCGAAGGTAAAAACCGTGCATATCCCGTACAAAGGCAACGGCCCCGCCGCCATCGCCGTGATGTCGGGTGAATCAACCATGATGTTCGGCAGCGGCCCGTCGGTCGTGCCGCACGCGAAATCGGGTAAGTTGCGGGTGCTTGCGACCACCGGGCCCAAACGCTCGATGGCCGAACTGCCTGCCATGAACGAGCTCTTGCCGGGTTACGACGTCACGCAATGGTATGGGCTACTGCTGCCGGCGGGCGCGCCGAAAGAAATCGTCGACCGCCTGCACAAAGAGATTGCGCGCGCCATTGCCAATCCGAAAATCGCCCAGCTCTATACCAACCTCGGCACGCAGCCGGTGAGCAACACGCCGGAAGAGTTTCTCGCTTTCATCAAGGCCGAAAAAGACAAATGGGCCAAGGTGATCAAGACCGCCAACATCAAAGCCGATTGAGCATTGAGAAAGGGAAGCGCTGATTAAGTCCGTTCGTGCTGATGTATAGATGCACGTCCTGAACGAGGGGCCAAGATAAACTGTTTGCCAGGAGATGGCGTTCACCCTTCGATACCTCAGGGCGAACGGTTGAGGGCTGAATCAGAGGTTCTAAAGGTAACGACGTTGGCTGAAGCGGTAGACGAATTCGAGTTTTTCCTCGACAAGCACTGGTCGGACGGACTGCCGGTCGTCACGCCGACCGAGGAACGCGTCGCGCGCATGCTCGCCGCCACGCGCCGCGACCCGCTTGAACTCGTCGGTCTGATTCCGCCGGCGATGGAACCGGCGACGGTGCGCACCGTCGCAATCCACGCGTTGATGGCGGGCTGCAAGCCTGAGTACCTGCCGGTCGTACTCGGCGGGACCACGCTCATGCTGCGTGACGAATTCAATTTGAACGGCGTGCAGGGCACCATGCATGGGGTCGCGCCGCTAATGATAGTGAACGGCCCCTACGCAAAAACGATCGGGATCCATGGCGGTAACGGCTGCTTCGGCCCGGGCTTTCGCGCCAATGCGTCGATCGGCCGCGCGATACGCCTGATGCTGCTGAATCTCGGGGGCGGCATTCCGGGCATGGGTTCCGCCACCGTGTTTTCGACGCCGCTGCGCTACACCGCGTGCCTCACCGAAAACACCGAGCGCAGTCCGTGGGAAACGCTTGCGGTGTCGCGCGGCTACGCGGCCGACGACAATGTGATTACCTGCGCGATGGTCGAAAGCCCGCGCCTGTGCTACGACGACGTCAGTCAGGAGCCGGAGCGGCTGTTGACCGGTATCGCGGACTCGATGGCCGCGATGAGCTCGTGGAATATGCATGTGCGCTCCGACATGGTGGTGGCAATGGGGCCCGAACAGGCGACGATCTGCGCGCGCGCGGGCTGGAGCCGCATGGACGTTCATCGCAGGTTATGCGGCATGGCGCAGCGCACAGTCGGCGACCTTAAACGCGGCGGCAACTGGCGGCGCGAGCGCGCGCTCAAAATCAACGTCGACCCCGACGATGACGACTGCCCGGTGCCCGTGATCAAGGACCCGCGCGATCTGCATCTCATCGTGGCGGGCGGATGGGGGCCGCTCACCGCGGTCTGCCACGGCTGGGGCGGCGGCAGCCGCGCGGTGCACGGCAAGTACGAGATCGAGTGAAGGATGAAGGATGAAGGATGAAGGATGAAGGATGAACAGCCGTTTATGAACCGCTATTCCTTCCTCGCAAAAAAAGGAGCAAGTTGATTGACTGCAGCAGTGGACGAATTCGAATTTTTTCTCGACAAGCCATGGTCGGACGGGTTGCCGGTCGTCACGCCGACCGAGGCACGTGTGCAACGCATGCTCGCGGCCACGCGCCGCGACCCCGGCGAACTCATCGGACGCATCCCGCCGATGCTTGAGCCGGCCACTGTGCGCACAGTCGCGATTCACGCGCTGATGGCTGGCTGCAAGCCGGAGTACCTGCCCGTCGTGCTCGGCGCGCTCCAGCTCATGCTGCGCGAGGAGTTCAACATGAACGGCGTGCAGGGCACGATGCACGGCGTCGCACCCCTGATGATCGTCAACGGACCGTACGCAAAAACGATCGGGATCCATGGCGGCAACGGCTGCTTCGGCCCGGGCTTTCGCGCCAACGCTTCGATCGGCCGCGCGATACGGCTCATGCTGCTGAATCTCGGCGGAGGTATTCCCGGCGTCGGTTCCGCCACCGTGTTTTCGACGCCACTGCGCTACACCGCGTGCCTCACCGAAAACACCGAGCGCAGTCCGTGGGA
>JANNPG010000304.1:0-15836 GCA_031399805.1 Betaproteobacteria bacterium
GATCTTGTGGATCGTCGCGTTGGTCGGGCCGCACTCGACGACTTGTCCGCAGATGTCGGCGATGAAACGCCCGTCCGAGGTGCCACCAGTCGTTGACAGTTCCGTTGTAAGGCCGGTCACGGTCTTGATCGCTTTGGCCACCGCGGCGACCAGATCACCCTTCTTCGTCAGAAACGGCCGACCGTCGTAACGCCATTCGAGATCATAGGGCACGCCGTGCTTGTTGAGGATGCCGTGCACGCGCGTCTGCAGCGACTCCAGCGTGCTCGCCGTCGAAAAGCGGAAATTGAATCGGACGAGCGCTGCGCCGGGAACCACATTGTTGGCGCCGGTGCCCGCGTTGAAATTCGAAATCTGCCAGGTGGTCGGCGGGAAGTACTCGTTGCCGTTGTCCCATTTCGTTTCCGCCATCTCGGCGATCGCGGCAGCCACCAGATGGACCGGGTTCTTCACTTGCTCCGGATAGGCGACGTGGCCCTGCACGCCTTTGACTGTGAGCACGCCGGACAGCGAGCCGCGCCGCCCGTTCTTGATCATGTCGCCGAGTTTGCTGACGGCCGTCGGCTCGCCGATCACGCAGTAATCCATTTTCTCACCGCGCTCGCGCAGCGATTCGACGACGCGTACCGTGCCGTCGACCGACGGCCCCTCCTCGTCGGATGTGAACAGTACCGCAAGCGAGCCCGGATGAGCGGGGTGTTGTTGAATGAACTCCTCGATCGCGACCACGAATGCGGCGAGCGAGCTTTTCATGTCGGACGCGCCGCGTCCGTAGAGGACACCATCCTTGACGGTCGGCGTGAACGGATCGCTGTGCCATTCTTCGAGCGGGCCGGTCGGCACCACGTCGGTGTGGCCGGCGAAGCATACGAGCGGACTCGCGGTGCCGCGCCGCGCCCACAGGTTGTCGACGCCGCCCATGCTGATTTTTTCGCATTCGAAGCCGAGCGGCTTCAGATGTTCGCACAAGAGGTCGATGCAGCCCGCGTCGTCGGGGGTGACCGAGCGGCGCGAGATGAGTTGTTTGGCGAGTTCGACGGCGTTGATAGTCACGAGGCGGGCTCTCAAAAAAGCGTCAGGCAAGCATCTTAGAGCGCATTTCAAAATAAAGGTAGCGCAGGCGACCTCGCCTGCTCCATCAACGAATGCAGGCGAGTCGCCTGTGCTACGCCCCGAAGGAAGTCCCCCTGGGGACGCCCCGGAGGAAATCCTCTTGGGGGACAAGAGCGTCTCCCTAACACCGGGAATATTTCATTTTAAAAGCATTCTTCGCAAATCATCGGCTGCAACTGCCGGCAATTACCCGTTAAAATGGCGAAAAATTCGTCCGTCGAAGTTCGTATCCGCAGACGGCGCCAATAGACCGTAGGGGAATTCCATCGTGACCGGCTTGTTAGTCTCGCATCAATTCAATGCCAAATATGGCAAAGACGTCGTTGCCGCCGCCAAACGCGACGGCATCGACATCGAATTGCTGGTGCTGCCGCCGGACGCGGAAGCGCGCATCGACGACGCGGCCGCCGTGCGCGCGGAAATCGCGTATTTCAGCAGCGACCTCTTCCCACAATTCGCCAAGCAATTCTTTTCGGCGACGCGCAAAGCGCCGGCGCTCAAGTGGATGCAGGTGTTTAACGCCGGCGTCGATCACCCGGTATTCGCGAGCGTGCTTGAACGCGGCGTGCGCCTGACCACTTCATCCGGCACCGCCGCCGAACCGATCGCGCAGACCGCGATCGCCGGACTGCTGTCGCTCGCGCGCAATTTTCCGCGCTGGCTGGCCGGCCAGCGCGAGCGCAAGTGGAACCCGCTGCCGCCGGCGGAATTCCCGCGCGACCTGCGCGGCCAGACCCTGCTCATTTACGGCCTCGGCGCGATCGGCATCGAGATCGCGCGCCTCGCGCATCTGCTCGGGCTCAACGTGATCGGCGTGCGCCGCAGCGCAGTTCGCATCGAGCACCTCGACGAAATGCACACGCCGGACAAGCTCGACGCATTGCTGCCAAAATGCGACTGGCTCGTAATCGCCTGCCCGCTCACCACCGAAACGCGCGGCATGGTGAATGCGGCGCTGCTGGCGAAGCTGCCGCGCGGCGCGCGCTTCATCAACATCAGCCGCGGCGAGGTGGTGGACGAGCCGGCGCTGATCGCGGCGTTGCAAAGCGGCCATCTCGGCGGCGCCTACCTCGACGTGTTCGCACAGGAACCGCTGCCCGTCGAATCGCCGCTGTGGGACCTGCCGAACGTAATTGTCACGCCGCATAACTCGGCGGCATCCGCAGGCAACGACGCGCGCATCAACGCGCTGTTCCTCGACAATCTCAAGCACTGGAAAAAAAACCAGCCGCTCGTCAACGAAGTCACGAAAATCTAAGGGCTAACGCAGGAGGATCATGAAATCAACAATCGCCATCGCAATCGCCGCCGCGCTGATCAGCGCCGGTGCAGGGGCTCAGAGCTACCCGAACAAACCCGTCCGCATCGTGGTGCCCTACGCGCCCGGCGGCAACACGGATTTCACCGCACGCGTGATCGCGACCAAGCTGACCGACCTATTTGGCCAACAGGTGACGGTGGAAAACCGCGCGGGCGGCGCCACCAATATCGGCTCCGAACTGGTGGCCAAGGCGGCCCCCGACGGTTACACGCTCTTGATGGGCGGCGCGTCGAACGCGATCAATATGAGTCTCTATCAAAAGCCGCCGTACGACACGCTGCGCGATTTCGCGCCGGTGAGCCTGTGCGTGAAGGGCGCCAACGTGCTGGCCGTGCACCCGTCGCTGCCGGTCAAGACGGTGAAAGAGCTGATCGCGCTCGCCAAAGCGCAGCCCGGCAAACTCAATTACGCGTCGTCGGGGCTCGGCAGTTCGAACCAGATGGCGGGCGAACTCTTCAAGCTGATGGCCGGCGTCAACATCGTGCACGTGCCGTACAAAGGCAACTCGCCGGCGCTGACCGACACCATCGGCGGCCAGGTCGAAATGATATTCAGCGGCGTGCCGCTGCTGGTGCCACACATCCAGGCCGGGCGTATCCGCGCCATCGGCATTGGCAGCCTGAAGCGTTTCGTCGCACTTCCCGAGGTGCCCACGATCGCCGAGTCCGGCTTGAAGGGCTTTGAGGCGACGACGTGGTTCGGGCTGATGGCGCCAATCAAGGTGCCGAAAGAAATTGTCGCGCGGCTGAATGTGGAGGTCGGCAGGATTCTGGCGAGCAGCGAGGTCAGTGCGCGCTTCATCAACGAGGGTGTCGAGCCGATCGGCGGCACGCCCGAGTTCTTCGGCGCGTTTATCCGCGACGAGATCACCAAGTACGCGAAAGTGGTGAAAGCTGCCGGCCTAAAAGGTGAATGATGGTCGAATGAGCGGTGGTGCGCTCCCGCCGCGCGGCGATTTCGCGCGACTCTTCAATCCGCGCGCCATCGCCGTCGTCGGCGCTTCGCCCGACGCCGCGCGCATCGGCGGCCAGCCCATCCCCATCCTGCTCGACAGCCGTTTCGGCGGCGGCATTTATCCCGTCAATCCGAAGTACCCGCAGATCGGCGATCTCGCGTGCTACGCCAGTGTCGGCGACGTCCCCAGGCCGTGCGATCTCGCGATCGTCGCGGTGGCGGCGGCGCGCGTGCCCGACGTCATCATGCAATGCGGCAAGGCGGGCATCCCGTTCGCGATCGTTTTCAGCGCGGGTTTCCGCGAAGTCGGCGCGGAAGGCGCGGCACTCGAAGCGAAGTTGAAGGAGGCGGCTGCCGCGAGCGGCGTGCGTGTGATCGGCCCCAACTGCATAGGCACCATGAACCTCGTCGACCGCGTGTACTGCGGCTTCGGCGTCGGTTTCCGCAACCCCAATCTCAAACGCGGGCCCGTCGCGTTCGTGTCGCAGAGCGGCGGCTTTGCCTACAGCGCGGTGGCGCTTGCCGACGCCGAAGGCATGGGCTTCAATTACATTGTGTCCGCGGGTAACGAGGCCGACGTGACGACGCTCGAACTCGCGGCCGACTTTCTCGAGCGCGCCGAAGTCGAGGTGCTGGTGCTGTATCTCGAAGGCGTGAACGACGGCTGGCGCCTGCGCGAACTCGGCGCGCGCGCGCTCGCCCTGGGCAAGCCCATTCTGACCTGGAAAGCCGGCAACACCACCGTCGGACGCGCCGCCGCCGAATCGCATACCGCGAGCATGACCGCGGGTTACGAGCTCTACCGCACGGCGTTTCGCGAAGGCGGGTTCATCGAGGTGCGCGACGTGCACGAGGTAGTCGACATCACGCGCGCGTTTCTCGCCAAGCGCATACCGAGCGGTCCCAACATCGCCATCATCACGACGTCCGGCGGCTCGGCGGTATTGATGGCCGATGAATGCGACCGTCACGGGCTCACGCTGCCGCGACTGACCGCTGACACGCTCAAGGCGATCGAGCAAATCGCCCCCAAGCACTGCGCGCTCGGTAATCCGATCGACTTGACCGCGCAGATCAGCGGCAACAACGAGGATTTCAACCGTATCGTCGAACTCGCGCTGAACGATCCGAATATCGAGCAGATGATCGTGCGTTACGGCACGGTGCAGGGCCCGCGGGGCGCGGCGTGGGCGAACGATCTGGCGGCGATCGTCGAAAGAGCCGGCAAGCCGGTGATCGTGTCACTCGGCCGCACGCCCGATTCCGCGAGTGCCGCACTCGAGGTATTCGAGCGCGAACGCATTCCGTGGGTGCTGACGCCGACGCGCACCGCGGTCGCCGCCGGCGCGTTGAGCCAATACGCACAAAAGCAGCGCCGCTTCCGCGCGGCACAGACGCGCGGCACGCAACGGTCGGTCGCGCGCCAGGAACTGCCGCTACCGTCAGGCGCGACGCGGTTGAGCGAAGTGGAATCGAAAAAACTCCTCTACGCCTACGGCATTCCCGTCGCCCGCGAACTGGTGCTGGCGCCGGCGGCGATTGCCGCGCTGACTGAATCTCCGCTCAAATTTCCGCTCGCGGTCAAAATCGACTCGCCGGACATTGCGCACAAGACCGAAGCCGGTGCCGTGCGGCTCAATGTGCAAAATCTCGAAGCGCTCAAGGCCGCCGCGGAGGAAGTCGTCGCCAATGCGCGGCGCTACAAGCCCGACGCGCGGGTCAACGGCGTGCTGGTGGCCGAAATGGCCGCCGGCACCGAAGTCATCCTCGGCGTCGTGAACGACAAATTCTTCGGCCCGGTCGTGATGTTCGGGTTGGGCGGCGTGTTCGCGGAATTGTTGAAGGACGTCACTTACCGCTTCGCGCCGTTCGACGTCGCAATGGCGCGGGAGATGATCGCCGAAATCAAAGCCGCCCCGCTGCTGACCGGTTATCGCGGCAGCGCGCCGCTGGCGGTCGACGCACTGGCGCAAGCCCTGTCGCGCGCGTCGTTGCTCGCCGCCGATCACGCGGACCGCATCGCGGAAATCGACATCAATCCGCTGTTCGTCGACACCGGCGGCGTCGTTGCGGCCGATGCGCTGATTGTCCTTAAGAGTGCCTAACACCATGAAACACGTGTGCGTTTCATGGTATTAGGCACTCTACAAATTGACGTCGCTATCGCGCGAGCCTAGAGTGATGAGGAAGCGGTCTCAAAAATAGTGCGTAACCGCCGATAAACGCCGACTCAAAGGATGATGAGTGATGTGTGAAGGGTGAGGAGTCAAGAGTGAAACTACCCATTCTTCCCTGCCATTCCCAATTACCGATTAACTTGGTTTTGATCTCATCCGCGTTCATCGGCGTTCATCGGCGGTTGCATTTTGGTTTTGAGATGGCTTCGGAAAAACCCAAGCATTACTTCAGGACTGCCTCCCCGTGTTTGATCAGGTAGATTTCTCCGCGCTCGAACTGCCCGCTGCCGCGCGCAAACTGCAGCAGGAAGTGCGCGAGTTCGTGCGCACCGAGCTTGCGGCACTCGACTTCAAGCCGCGCCTCGGACATACCGAATTCCATCCCGAGTTTACGCGCCGCGTCGCCGCACGCGGCTGGATCGGCATGACTTGGCCCAAGCGCTACGGCGGCCAGGAGCGCTCCTATCTCGAACGCTTCGTCATGACGGAGGAAATGCTCGCGGTCGCGGCGCCGTGTGCGGCGCACTGGTTCGGCGACCGCCAGACCGGGCCTAGCCTCCTGCGCTACGGCACCGAAGAGCAGAAGCAGCGCTTCCTGCCGGCGATCGCGCACGGCGAATGCTATTTCGCGCTCGGCATGAGCGAGCCCAATGCGGGCTCCGATCTCGCGGCGGTGAAGACGCGCGCCGAGCGCGTGGCCAACGGCTGGCGCGTGACCGGACAAAAGGTGTGGACGAGCTGGGCGCACAAGGCGCACGCGTTCTTCGTGCTGTGCCGCACCGCGCCCGACGGCGGCAACCGCCATGAGGGGCTGTCGCAGCTCATCGTCGAACTCGACGCGCCGGGCGTCACGATACGCCCGATCCGCTTCATGAACGGCCATCACGGTTTCAACGAGGTGTTCCTCGACAACGTGTTCGTGCCCGACGAGATGGTCGTGGGCGAAGTCGGCCAGGGCTGGAAGCAGGTCACGTCAGAACTGGCGCTCGAAAGAAGCGGTCCCGAGCGCTACATGACGACGTTTCCGCTGTTCACCGAACTCGTGCGCCGGCTGGGTAATGCGCCCGACGCGCGCGCGGCGGAGGCCTTAGGCTCGCTCGCCGCGCGCCTGTGGTCGCTGCGCCGCATGTCGCTCGCGATCGCGATGACGCTCGACCCGGGCCCCGATAGCGAGAAGGGCACGCCCGGTATTACGCCGGGCGGCGGAGCGCCCGCAGCGACCGTCGATCTCGCCACCGAGGCGGCGCTGGTAAAAGACATGGGCACATTCTACGAGCGCGAAATCATCGATGCGGCGCGCCTGCTCTGCGCTGTCGAGCCTACGCCCGAGGCAACCGACACGTTCGAGCACTATCTCGCCGAAACCATCGTGTGCGCGCCGGTCGCGACCATCCGCGGCGGCACGACCGAGGTGCTGCGTAGCCTGATCGCGCGCAAACTGCTGGGGCCGCTCAAATGAATGATCGGTTAACGGAAATGAGCGACGTGCGCGCGATGCTCATCGAGTCGGCGACGCGCTTGTTCGCCGATCAGGTCGACGCCAAAATGCTGGCCGCAGCCAAGCAAGAGGGGTGGTCGGCGCCGCTGTGGAAAATCGTCGAAGCAGCACAACTGCCGCTGGTGTCGATTGCGGAGGACGCCGGCGGCGCCGGCGGCTCACTGTCGGATCTCGCGGCAGTGCTGCGCATCGCCGGCCGCTTTGCCGCGCCGATACCGCTCGCCGAAACCGCCATCGCGGGCTGGTTGCTCGCCGGTGCCGGCCTGAAGATTCCAGCGGGTCCGCTCACGATTGCGCCGGTGCATGGCGAAACAATCACTGCGCGCAAAGACGGCGCGCGCTGGAAATTGTCCGGCGCGATAAAACGCGTGCCGTGGGCGCGCATCGCCGGACACATCGTGGTTCTTGCCGCCGGTCCCGACGGCGCTCTCGTGGCGTGCGTAGACGCCACGCAATGCAAAATCACCGCGGGGCGCAATCTTGCGCACGAACCGCGCGACGACGTCGTGCTCGACGATGTCGCGGTGGCGTCGGGCCTCGCCGCACCGGCGGCGGATGGCGCGAACCTCTCGACACTGAGAGCGCGCGGCGCGCTGGCGCGCGCGCTCCTGATGGCGGGCGCGCTTGAACGCGCCCTCGAACTCGCCGTGCGCTACGCGACCGAGCGTTCGCAGTTCGGCCGCAAGATCGGCCAGTTCCAGGCGATCCAGCAGGAGCTCGCGCGCTTTGCCGGCGAGGTCGCGGCGGCAGTCGCCGCCGCGCTCTCTGCCGCGGGCGCGCTCGAACGCGGCGAGAACGCGGCACTCGCCGTCGCCGCAGCCAAGATACGCACGGCACAGGCGGCTCACGCAGGCGCGCTGATCGCGCACCAGGTGCACGGCGCGATCGGCGTCACCGATGAGTACGCGCTGCACCACTCGACGCTGCGCCTGTGGGCGTGGCGCGAGGAATTCGGCAACGAGGCAGCGTGGGCGATGGAACTCGGACGCGCGATTGCCGCCGGCGGCGCCGAGCGCCTGTGGCCGGCATTGACGCGCGACTAAATTCAGCCCCCATAAAGCACGCATTAGCCACCGATGAACGCCGATAAACGCCGATGAAAATCCTAATCATTTCGCCAGCCGTCGTTGGGCCTTTGGAGCTTATCGGCGTTCGATCCTCACCCCCCGACCTCTCTCCATCCGTGGAGAGAGGAGGCTCGAGATTCCCTTCTGCTGGGGGAGAAGGGCATGGGATGAGGGTTGAGCGTTCATCGGCGGCTTGCTTTGATTTTGAATTTGCTCTTATACCTGCATTGCGCGCTGGGTTAGTGATACTCGGCTTCGCGCTGACGGCCTGCCCGGTCGAGACGCTCGCGCAATGGCAACCGACAAAAAATATCGAAATTGTGGTGCCCTCCGCGCCCGGCGGCAGCAACGATAAAACCGCACGCAGCCTGGAGCGCGTCATTCACGACAAGCGCTTGCTGACGGCCACGCTGACGGTGGTCAACAAGCCGGGCGGCGGCAACGCGATGACCATGAACTACTTGAACCTGCATCAGGGCGACGCACACTACCTGATGATAGGCACGCCGACCATACTCACCAACCACATCATCGGCGCAAGCGCACTCAACTACACTGACTTCACGCCGATCGCGTCGCTTTTCAACGAATACATCGTGTTCGCGGTCAAGACCGATGCGCCTATGAAGACCGGCCGCGACCTCACCGAACGCCTGAAAAAGGACCCCAAGTCGGTGAGCATCGGCTTTGCCACCGCGTTCGGCAGCCACAATCACATCGCGGCGGGCCTCCTGGCGAAAGCGATCGGCGCCGACGTGCGCGCGTTGAAAGTGATCGCGTTCAAGGGCTCATCCGAAGCCGTCGCGACTCTCCTCGGCGGCCACATCGAACTGGTGACGACGGCGGCCGGGAACGTCGCCGAACAGGTCGAGGCGGGCAAGCTGCGTATAGTCGGCGTTGCCGCGAACCAGCGTCTGAGCGGGCCGTATGCGACGGTGCCGACGTGGAAGGAACAGGGCATCAATGTGGTGTTCGGCGGCTGGCGCAGCATCATGGGCCCGAAAGGCATGACCACGGCGCAGATCGCGTATTGGGAAAAAATACTCACGCAGGTGGTCGCGCAACCCGAATGGAAAAGCGACCTCCAGCGTAATTACCTGTCGGACGATTTCGCGCTCGGCGAGCGCTTCAGGACCGAGCTCAAGCAGGACTACTCGAGCATGAGGGCGGTGCTGAGCGATCTCGGGCTTGCGAAGTGAATTCGAGGATTGAAGATTGAGGAACGAACAGCGGTTGGGAGAGTTTTGTTTCGCCTCACACCTCACGCCTCACGCTTTTTATCGAAAGGAAACAAATTATGACCGCACCCGTCATCCTCATCGAAAGCCCGGCCGCGCACGTCGGGCTGATCCGCATCAACCGGCCCGATGCGCGCAATGCGTTGAACCTCGAAGTACGCAAGTGCCTCGTGCAGGCACTGGCGGACATGACGGAGGACGCGAACATCCGCGCCATCGTGCTCGCCGGCAGCACCAAGACATTCGCGGCGGGCGCCGATATAAAGGAAATGGCCGGTGTCGGCAGCATAGAACACCTGCTGCGCGGCACGCACAAGCTGTGGCGCGCGATCTACTCGTGCCCGAAGCCGGTGATCGCCGCGGTCAACGGCTTTGCGCTCGGCGGCGGCTGCGAACTCGCGATGACCTGCGACATCATCATCGCCGGCGAATCGGCGAAATTCGGCCAGCCCGAAGTCAAGATCGGCATCATTCCCGGCGGCGGCGGCACGCAACGCCTGACGCGCGCAGTCGGCAAGTTCAAAGCGATGCGTTACATCCTGACCGGTGACATTTTCAGCGCGAAAGAAGCGTTCGTCATGGGGCTCGTCTCCGAACTCGCGCCCGACGCCGAGGTGGAGCAGCGCGCGATAGCGATGGCACGGCAACTCGCCGAGCTGCCGCCGCTTGCGCTGTTGCTTGCCAAGGAGTCCGTGCTCGCATCGATGGAAACGCCGCTCTCGGCGGGGCTCGCGTTCGAAACCAAGGCCGTGCAAATCCTGTTTTCGTCGCAGGACCAGAAAGAAGGCATGGCCGCGTTCATCGAGAAACGCAAAGCGCAGTTCCTCGGCAAATAAGCGCTGCCGCTTTTGAAATCATCATCTCCCGCGGCGCGCGCGCAGCCGGCCAATCCGATCGCGATAGCCGCCTTGCTGCTCGGCGCCGCGGCGATCGGCACCTCGGCGCTGTTCGTCAAAGTCAGCGAAACGGGCCCTATCGCCACCGCATTCTGGCGCGTGTTTCTCGCGCTGCCCTTCCTGTGGACGTGGTCGGTACTCGAGCAGCGCGAACGCCACGGCGCGAGTTTTGCCACGGAGCGCAGATTGCTGATTGCCGCCGGCCTCTTTTTTGCCGGCGACCTCGCGGTATGGCACTGGTCGATCGTGCTCACCTCGGTCGCCAACTCGACGCTGCTCGCCAACCTCGCGCCGATTTTCGTCGCACTCGCGGCGTGGCTCCTGTTCGGGCAGCAATTGCACCGAAAGTTTCTGTTCGGTCTCGCCATCGCGCTCACCGGCATGGCGATGCTGATCGGCGGCGACTTTCAGTTGCAGGGCACGGAATTGATCGGCGACGCGCTCGGCGTGGTGACCGCAATGTTCTACGCCGGCTATCAGTTGACGGTCACGAAACTGCGCGCGCGCGTCGCCACCTCGACTATCATGGCGTGGAGCGGGCTGATCACCGCGCTCGTTCTGCTGCCGGTCGCGCTCGCGTCGGGCGAACGCTTGCTGCCGGTGAGCGATACGGGCTGGATCAAGCTGGTTGGGCTCGCACTGATTTCGCAGGTCGCGGGACAAAGCCTGATCACCTATGCGATGGCGCATCTGCCCGCCACGTTTTCGTCGGTCGGATTGTTATTCCAGCCGGTCATGGCGACGCTGTTTGCGTGGCTGTTGCTCGGCGAAGCCGTCAGCGCGCTGCAACTCGCCGGCGGCTTTACGGTGCTGGTCGGCATCCGTCTGGTACATCAGGCCGAGACGCTGCGCTGAGCGTGCCGCGCGGCGGCTTGTTGCGCGAGGCGGCATTCTTTATGCTTGTTGGCAGACTTTCATGAGAGGTGCCCGATGAATACCGTATCGCGTGGTTTTGTGTCGCTGCTTTGTCTGCTGGCTGCCGCGCCGGCGCCAGCGCAGACTTACCCTGCCAAATCCGTGCGCATGGTGGTGCCGTTCGCGGCCGGCGCCGGCTCCAACGACATCATGGCGCGGCTCATCGCGCAGAAGCTCACCGACGGATACGGCCAGCAGTTCGTCGTTGACAACCGCCCCGGCGCCTCCGGGATTATCGGTACCGACATCGTCGCCAAGGCGCAACCCGACGGCTACACGCTGTTGATGATGAGCCTCACGTTCACGGTTAATCCGAGTCTCTTCAGCAAGCTGCCGTACGACACCATCAAGGACTTGACGCCGGTAACGATGGTCGCGTCGGCGCCGCTGATGCTGGTTGTGAATCCGTCGGTGCCCGCGAAGTCGGTGGCGGAATTCATCGCTTACGCCAAGGCCAATCCCGGCAAACTCAACTTCGGCTCGGGCGGTCCGGGCACGACGCCGCATCTCGCCGGCGAAATGCTGAAGACCATGGCCGGCATCCAGGTCACCCACATCCCGTACAAGGGCGGCGCACCGGCGCTCGCCGATCTCGTCGGCGGGCAGATCCAATTCATGTGCGAGAACATCCCGGGCACACTGCCGTTCGCCAAGGCCGGCAAACTGCGCGCGCTGGCGGTCACCGATCTCAAGCGCTCGCCGCTGCTACCCGAGCTGCCGACGCTCGACGAATCGGGACTCAAGGGTTACCAGATCGTGGGCTGGAACGGCTTGTTCGTTCCCGCCGGTACGCCGCTCGCCATCGTCAACAAGCTGTACGACGGCGTCGGCCGCGCGCTGGCGATGCCCGATGTCAAGGACCGCCTTGCCATCATGGGTGCCGATGGCGTCGGCGATACGCCGCAGCACTTCACCGCCTTCATCAAGGCCGAGATCCCGAAGTGGGGCAAAGTCGTCAAGGACGCGGGACTCAAGGTTGAGTAACCCGCCTCAATCGCTGAAAAATTGGTTAGCCGCAGATAAACGCAGATGAACACAGATAATTCAAAGACCTGCATAGAGACGATGGGAGATATCTTATCGGCGTTAATCGGCGGTCCCAACATGTTTTGCATCTGGTTTCCTGAATGACCGATGTAACAAGACGGCTCGCGCGCTTCATCGTCGATTCGCGCTGGGGCGGCATCCCCGGAGAAATCCGCCACGAAGCGAAGCGCGCGCTACTCAATTGGCTGGGCTGCGCGCTCGGCGGCTGCAACGACGCGACGGTGGACACCGCGCTCGCCGCGCTGCGCGACTTCGCAGGACCGTCGCAGGCGACCGTGCTTGGCCGCCGCGAACGGCTCGATATTCTCAACGCGGCGGCAATCAATGCGATCAGTTCGAACATACTCGATTTCGACGACACGCATTTGCGCACCGTGATCCACCCGACGGTGCCGGTGGCGTCCGCTATTGTCGCGCTCGCTGAACATACCCGCGTTACCGGCGCGCAGTTTTTGCATGCATTTATCCTCGGCGTCGAAACCGAATGCCGGATCGGCCTTGCGGTTTCGCCCGAGCATTACAACGCCGGCTGGCACATCACCGCGACGTGCGGCGTGTTCGGCGCGGCGGCGGCGTGCGGCAAGTTGCTCAAACTGGACGCACGACAAATGACGTGGGCGCTCGGCATCGCCGCCACCCAGTCCTCGGGGCTCACCGAAATGCTCGGCAGCATGACCAAGACGTACAACATGGGGCACGCCGCGCGCAATGGCCTGACCGCGGCGCTGCTCGCGCAGAAAAACTTCACCAGTTCCACGCGCGGTATCGAAGCGCCGCGCGGCTTCGCGCATGTGCTCTCGTCGCGCTGCGATTTGAATGCAGTCGTCGCCGGGCTGGGCGCGACGTGGGAACTCGCGCAGAACGCCTACAAACCTTATCCGTGCGGCATCGTCGTGCACCCGATCATCGATGCCTGTCTGCAAATGCGCGGCGAGCACGGCGTCGCGGCGGATGCCATCGAGCAAATCGAAATGCGCGTGCACCCGCTGGTATTGAAACTGACCGGCAATGCAACACCGCGCGACGGCCTTGAAGCCAGGCTGTCGGTGCAGCATTGCGCCGCCGCTGCATTCATTTTTGGTGCCGCCGGGGTCAGGGAGTTTACCGATGCCTGCGTGCGCGACCCGATGGTCGTCACATTGCGCGCGCGCGTCACCGCCAGCGCGGATGAGACGATCGGCAAAGCGGCCGCGGACGTCACCCTTACACTGAAGAATGGAACACGGCATCACGCGTACGTGCCGCATGCATCGGGCAGTCTTGAGCGCCCGCTCAGTGACGCCGACCTCGAAATGAAATTCCGCGCGCTCGCCGCGTGGGGGTTCTCAACGTGCAATGCGTACGACGTAATCGAATTGATCTGGTCGTTCGATAATATGCGTGATGCGGCTTCTCTTGCGCGCACCACCGTGCCGTCGGCGGCCGCGGCGGCGCAGACAACGCGTTGACCGCATTGTGTAAAATTAACGGGAAACCAAGGAGGTTGCGCATGAAACGACACCGAGTTCTCGCCTGGTGCTGCCTATGCACTCTCGCGCTGGCGCCGCTTGCGGCAGCCGAGGAATTCCCGGCGCGTCCGGTGCGGATGATAATCCCCTTCCCGGCGGGCGGCCCGGCGGATTTTGTGGGGCGGCTGTTCTCTCAGCACCTGACGGACCTCTGGGGCGTGCAAGTCGTGACCGATAACCGGTCCGGCGCCTCGGGCATCATCGGCACCGACATCGCCGCGCGTTCCAACCCGGACGGCTATACGCTGCTGTTCGGCTCGACCAGCACGTTCGCTGTTAACCTTGTGCTCATCAAGAATCTGCCGTACGACGTCTTCCGCGACTTCTCGCTCATCGGCCTCGTGGCCAACGCACCGCACGTGCTGGCGGTGCGCGAAAGCCTTCCGGCAAAGAGCGTGAAAGAACTCATCGCGATGGCGAAGCAGCAACCCGGCAAGTATACGTTCGCCTCCGCTGGCACCGGCACGATCGTCCACATGGCCGGCGAACTGTTCAAGTATTACGCCGGGATCGATATTCTGCACATTCCGTTCAAGGGGGGCGCACCGGCAACCATCGGATTGCTGGCGGGTGAGGTGGACATGGTGGTAAACGACCTGTCGGCTGTGTTAACGCATGTGAAGAGCGGCAAACTGCGCGCTCTCGCGGCAGCGCACACGCGTCGCCTGCCGCCGCTCCCGGACACGCCGATGTTCGCCGAACTTGGCATGCCGGGCATCGTATCGAGCACGTGGTGGGGCATCGCTGTGCCGGTGAAGACCTCCGTTGCGGTGCGGACGCGGATCGCAACCGCACACAACAAAGTGCTCGCGCGACCGGAGTACCGCGAACGCCTCTCCGGTTTGGCGATGGAACCTCTGGTGCTCACGCCCGAGCAGACCGCCGCATTCATCAAGCGCGAGATCGACAAGTGGCAGAAGATCGTCACGGCAGCCAACATTCGAATCGATTGAAGGACATGTTCTTCCCCGAATTCCATACACTGCCCGGCAGCTGAAGCGCCGGGCGCCGCCACAGGGAGATGCTGATGCCATACGCCGATTCAAACGGAATCAAACTCTACTACGAGGAAGCCGGACGCGGCACGCCGATTGTTTTCGTGCACGAATTTGCGGACGACCTGTACAGCTGGGAAGCGCAGATGCGATTCTTCAGTCGGCGCTATCGTTGCGTCGCTTTCAACGCGCGCGGCTATCCGCCGTCGGACGTGCCGAAATCGGCGGCCAAATACTCGCAGGCCATCGCGACCGACGACATCGCCAGGGTGATGCGCCACTTGAAGATACGCAAGGCGCATATCATCGGCTGCTCGATGGGCGGCTACGCGACATTGCACTTCGGCTTGCGTTACCCGCGCATGGCGCTGTCGCTGACCGCGATTGGCGTCGGCTTCGGTTCCGACCCCGACAAGCGCGCCCAGTTTTTGCGCGACAACGCGGTCATGGTGAAACGCTTCCTCGAACTGGGCACCAAAGAAGCGATCAAGCCCTACCAGATAGGTCCGTCGCGCGTGCAGTTCCAGAACAAGGATCCGCGCGGCTTCGCGCACTTTTGCGCGGAATTCGCCACGCATTCCGCGCTGGGGTCGGCCAATACGCTGACCGGCTGCCAGGGGAAACGGCCGTCGGTCTACAGCCTGCAGCGCGGATTCTCCAAACTCAAAGTACCGCTACACATGGTGAGCGGCGACGAAGACAACAACTGCCTCGAACCCGGCATTTTCATCAAGCGCGTGTGCCCGTCGGCTACGCTCACCGTGGTCGCCGGCACCGGCCACGCCGTCAATCTCGAAGAGCCGGATTTATTCAACCGCCTCACGGCGGAGTTTCTGGCGCAGATCGACTCCGGCCGCTGGAAGGGCCGCGACGCGCGATCGCTGAATAATTCAACGATGGCTAAGACGTAGCAAAAAGCTGAACCGCAACGGATTCTTTAAGTTTTGGAGTTAAACCAATGAAGAGAAAACGCAGCGCGCTCGCGCGCAAAGGCGAAGTCGTGCGCCGCCAGGTGCATGGCGACGCGCACGTCGACCGCGGCTACCGCGAGGCCGACGATTTCATGATGATGTTCCAGGACGTGACCGACGAATTTTGCTGGGGCAC
>JANNPG010000346.1:0-1560 GCA_031399805.1 Betaproteobacteria bacterium
ACCCCTTCCTCCAGGGAGTCCCGGATGTCCTCATCGCGCGCCGGCATCTCGTTGCGCGTGCGGCGGTACACCATGTCGACCCGCTCGCCGCCCAGGCGCGTGGAGGAGCGACTGTTGTCGGTCGCGACGTTACCGCCGCCGATCACGGCTACACGCGTGCCGACCATGATGGGCGAATCGGGCGTGCCGATTGTACCCATGGTCACGGCACGCAGGAAGGACGGGCTGTCGACGACATTGGGCAGATCGTCGCCCGGAATGCCAAGCTTGTCGCCGCCCTGCGCGCCGATACCGATGAACACCGCTTCGTACCCCTCCCTTAAGAGGAGGTCGACCGAGTCGATCCTGGTATTGAAGCGGAATTCGACGCCGACCTTCTCGACTTCCGCCACTTCGCGATCGATCACTGCGGCCGGCACCCGGTACGACGGGATGCCGTAGCGCACCATGCCGCCGGCGGCGGGCAGCGCTTCGATGACGGTGACCTGGTGCCCCTGCTTGGCCAGGTAGTAGGCGCAGGTGAGGCCGGCGGGTCCAGCGCCGATCACGGCTGCGCGCCTGCCGGTCTGCGGCAATTGCTTCGATTGCCCGCGCCACAGCCCCGTGTCGTTGTCGTCGGAGAGACGTTTGAGGCTGCGGATCGACAGCGGGTCGTCGAGGTGTTTTCTGCGGCACGCGGTCTCGCACATGGCGAAGCACGCGCGCCCGAGGATGCCCGGAAACGGCAGCTTCTCGCGCACCACCGCAGCTGCCTCGGAATAACGGCCGAGGCCGGCGAGCTGCACGTAGCGCGGCACGTCAATACCGGCGGGACACGCGGCTTTACACGGGACCTGGGTTTGTTCGAGGCGAGATACGTCGAGAGTGCGATCCATCAAGGCGCCCGTCGGGCACACCGTGACGCAGGCGCTGCAGAACTTGCAGCCGGACTCGATCAACGTCGGCGCGATGGTACCGACCCATTTGCGGCCGTCGGTTTCCTTGACTTCGAGGCACCCGACGCCGCGGACGTCGTTGCAGGCCACCAGGCAGCGGCGACAATCGATGCACAGGTTGTAGTCGCGATCGTAGAAAGGTTCGTCTTTGATCACCGGCAACTTCATGTGTTTGTAGGCCGGCGTGGTGTTGGGAATGCCGATGTAGTCCGCTACCTTGCGTAGCTCGCACGAGTTGAAGATGTCGCAGCAGCGTTGCTCCACTGGATTGCCGTAGGAACATTGCGTGCGGCTGCACCCCTCGCGCTGCGGGCAGGTGAGGCAGACGTGTGGGTGATTGCCGAGGATGTTCGCCAACATCGCCTGCCTTTGCAGCAACACCGCAGGCGAATCGGTCTTGACCTTCACGTCAGCCGCGACCGGTACTGAGCACGAAGTGCGACTTCCAAGTTGCCCCTCAATCTCTATGAGGCAGAGATTGCAGCCCGCACCGTCACCGCGGGCGCAGGACGGCGGCAAGTCGGGATGCGCGCACAGCGCGGGAATATAGATTCCGGCGGCATGCGCCGCGGACAGCAGCGATGCGCCCGCCGGCGCGCTCACTTGTCGGCCGTCGATGGTGAGC
>JANNPG010000435.1:0-6944 GCA_031399805.1 Betaproteobacteria bacterium
GGATTGCAGCGCGCCGGTGCGTATCGGGTGGCGTCCCGTCATCAGCGCCGAGCGCGTCGGCACGCAATCGGATTCGACATTGAAATTGAGAAAGCGCAGTCCCTCGGACGCGAGCCGGTCGAGGCGCGGCGTCGGCGCGCCCCGAAGCTTGCCACCGCCGTAGCAGCCGAGCTCGCCCCAGCCGAGATTGTCGGCGAGGATAAACACGATGTTCGGCAGGCGCGTGGAGGTCGGGGTGGCCATGTTTATTTTCTGGAACCAGTGAAAAGCGGTTGAAACCGGCAACGGTACGCAGATAGTATAAGTGTGTTTTCCATTTCCGTCGCAGGCGTCCCGTGCGCATCGCAAATTTGCAAAATCGTTTCAGGGAGGAGGCCGTGACTTCATACCTGCGCGTCGCAGTGATTGCGACCGTGACGTTAGCCTCATTCAATGCCGCGGCGCAAGACTGGAAGCCGTCGCGCCCTGTTGCATTCATATCGCCATCGTCCCCTGCCGGCAGCCTTGATCTCACGGCGCGCCTGATGCAGAAGGTGTGGGACGATGCACGCACCATCGGTGTGCCTGTGGTGGTCATCAATAAGCCGGGTGCGGGCAACGGTATAGCATGGAGCTATCTCAATGACCGCAGCGACGGACACGCAATTTCCATCGGCAATACCAATCTGGTGTCGAACCCGGTCACGGGTGCCCATAACATCGGTCATCGCGACGTCACGCCGCTGGCGCTGCTGTTCAACGATTACTTTGTGCTGGTGGTGCGTGCCGACTCGCCGTTGAAATCGATGGCCGATGTGCGCGACAAGCTGCAAGCCGATCCGGGCGCGGTGGCGATTGGTTTCGGTCCCGGCCTGGGTGCCGGCGGGCACACGGCGGCGGCCATTGCGTGGAAGGCGATGGGTGCCGATGTGCGCAAGGCGCGTTTCGTGCCGTACAAATCGGCGGGTGACGGCATTGTGGCCATGCTCTCCGGCGAAATAGAGATGGTGAGCGGCACCGCGGCAAATATGCCGCCGTTTATCGCGGCCGGGCGCATACGTGCGCTGGCGGTGATCGGCCCGCAAAGGTTGACCGGCGCGCTGGCGGTCGTGCCCACGATGAAAGAACAGGGTTTTGACGCCGTGTTCACCAACTGGCGTGGCATTATCGGCGCGAAGGACATGCGCCGCGAACAGGTGGCGTTTTGGGAAAACGCGCTGGCTGTGGTCAATGAATCCGATGCATGGAAAAACGAGCTGGAGCGCAATTTCTGGCGGCGTAATTTTGTCACCGGATCGAAACTGCGTGAATTTCTCGATGCTGAAGCCGTTCGCTTCCGCGTGCTGCTTACCGAACTTGGATTGAATAAGTAGAGACCCATCGTGCCCCAGCGTCCCAACATCCTGCTCATCACGTCCGACCAGCAACGCGGCGACTGCTATGGATTCGAGCGCCCCGCAGTCAAAACGCCGCACCTCGACCGGCTGGCGCGCGACGGCACGCGCTTCAGTGCCTGTATCACGCCCAACCTCGTGTGCCAGCCGTCGCGGGCGTCGATACTCACCGGCCTCCTGCCGCTGACGCATGGCGTGTGGGACAACGGCGTCGATCTCGATCCGAAAGTCGGCGCAGAGGGTTTTGCCGGCACGCTCGCGCGAAGCGGTTACCAGACCGCCTTTATCGGCAAGGCGCATTTCGCGACCAAGTCTACTTTTGCGCCCACCGGCACGCCGGAGTGCAACAAGAGCCAGGCGCAATACGGTCCCGGCTGGTTCGGGCCCTACATGGGCTTCGAACACGTGGAGCTTACGGTGCTCGGACATTTGCATCGCACGCGTCCGCTCGAACGCCCGCCGATGGGGCATTACGAGCGCTGGCTCTTGTCGCGCGGCCGCGACGAAGAGGCGATCAAGCTGTGGGCGACCGGCTTGCCGCCCGACGTCGGCGCCGCGCAGACGTGGAATTCGGCGTTGCCGGTGGCGTGGCACAACAGCACGTGGGTGGCCGACCGCGCAATTCACTACATGGAGCAACGCGACAAAACAAAACCGTTCTGCGCATGGGCGTCGTTCCCCGATCCGCACCATGCATTCGATTGTCCCGAGCCGTGGTCGCGGTTGTACGATCCCATGAGCCTCACGTTGCCGGAAAACCGCGTCAAGGATTTAGAACGCCGGCCGTGGTGGCACAAAGCCTCGCTCGAAGGCACGCCGCAGTTGTCCGACCCGGCGCTGCTCAAGTTCCGCGCCGAAGGTTCACGCGTGCCTGACCAGACCGACCTGCAGCTCGCGCACATGACGGCCAACTACTACGGCATGATTTCGCTGATCGACCACAACGTCGGCCGCATCCTCGAAGCACTCGCGGCGCAGGGTCTCGCCGGCGACACGCTCGTTATCTACACCACCGATCACGGTGACCTCCTGGGCAACCACGGCCTGTATCTCAAAGGCCCGACGCCGTACGAGGATCTGCTGCGCATCGGCATGATCGCGCGCGGGCCGGGTGTTGCGGCAGACAAGGTCGTAAGCGAGCCGGTGTCGACGCTCGACCTGGCGGCGACGTTTTACGATTATGCGGGTGTCAGCGCGCCGATGCCGTTGCAAAGCCGCACGCTGAAGCCGTTGTTGGACGGCAAGGCGACAGTGCGCGATGCGGCGTGGAGCGAATGGCACGTGCACCCGTCGCGCTGCGGCGTCGGCCTGCAATTGCGCACCGTGCGCACCAAAACGCACAAATGCACGTTCGAACTCGGTTCCGGCGCGGGCGAGCTGTACGATCTCGTGAATGATCCCGATGAAATGCACAACCGCTTCGACGATCCGGGCTATCGGAAGGTGCGCAATGAACTCGAGGCGCTGATGCGCGCGCGGCCGGGCAAGGTTCTCGATGAACTGGCCGAACCGATCGGCATGGCGTAATACGATTGCAATACGGTATGCTGCGACAATCCGATTCGCGTTCAAGGGAGGCATCATACGCATGACCACCACATTGCTGGCAACGCTGGCGCTCGCTGTTTTGAGCGCCGCTTCGCTGGCGCAAAATTTTCCGACCAAATCGATCCGTTTCCTGGTCGGTTTCGCGCCGGGCGGCTCGACCGACATCGTCGCGCGCCTCATAGCCCAGAAAATGTCGGACAATATCGGCCACCAGGTGGTGGTCGACAATCGCCCCGGTGCGGGCGGCATCATCGCGGCGGAGATACTTTCAAAGTCGCCGCCGGACGGCCACACCATGTTCGCGTGCACCACCGGCAATTTCGCGATCATCCCGTTTCTCTACAAGTCCGTGCCGTACAACGCGGACAAGGACCTGATTCCGGTGACGCAGTCGGGTTCGCTCCCGTACATCATCGTCGTGCACCCGTCGCTGCCGGCAAAAAACGTCAATGAGCTGATCGCGTTCGCGAAATCGCGCCCCGGTCAGATCAATTACGCGTCGTCGGGTGTGGGCTCGGCCTCCCACCTGTCGCCCGAACTGTTCAAGTCGATGGCGGGCATCGACATCGTCCACGTGCCGTACAAAGGCACCGGCAACGCGGTGGGCGATCTCATCGCGGGGCAGGTCGTGCTGATGTTCGACCAGCCGGTAAGTTCCCTGCCGCTGGTCAAAGCCGGCAAGTTGCGCGTGCTCGCGATCACGAGCGGCAAGCGTTTCCCGACGCTGCAGGAAATTCCGACGGTCGCCGAGTCCGGCATTCCCGGTTTCGAAGCCGTCTCGTGGGCCGGTGTCTGCGTGCCGGGCGGCACGCCGAAAGACATCATCAACCGCCTGCAAAGCGAAATTTCGAAAGTGCTGAAGCTGCCCGACGTGAGCGAGCGGCTGATGCGCGACGGCATCGAACCGATCGGCGGCACGCCCGAGCAGTTTCAGGCTCACATCGAGCGCGAGAAAATCAAGTGGAGCAAGGTCGTCAAGGATTCGGGCGCGCGGGTGGACTGAGTAAGATCGTGATTAGGTGATTGAGTGATTAAGCGATTGGGTAAATCACTGAATCACAAAATCACTCAATCACTGAATAACTGAATTTCAGGGAGGAAAGCATGAAAATAATATTATCGATCGCCGCGGTGGCGGCACTGGCCGGCTGCGCGCAGGCGCCGATCGCGCTGAAGGACATGGGATCGTTTCACGTCGGCGGGCGCGAAGTGACCATCTCCGGCAAGCCGGTGAAGGAAGTCGTGTTCACGCCGGGCGGAGTGCCGGCCAAGGTCGATCCGAACGGCGTCTACCAGGTCGAGCAGATGTACGTGCAGTATTTCGTGCCGCAGAACGAGCGCGGGTCGTTGCCGCTCCTGATGTGGCACGGCGGTGGGTTGACCGGCGTCACCTACGAGACGACACCGGACGGGCGCGAAGGCTGGCTCAACTACTTCATCAAGAAGGGCTGGACGGTGTACAACTCGGATGCCGTCGAGCGCGGGCGCGCGGGCTGGGCGATGTATCCCGACGTTTTCAAGGGCGAGCCGGTGTTTCTGACCAAGGAGAATCCGTTCGAGCGTTTCCGCATCGGCGCAGGGGCCGGTTCTTACAGCAAGGACCCGGCAAAAATGAAAGTGCAGCCGGGCAGCCAGTTTCCGGTCGCGGGTTACGACAACTTCACCAAGCAGGGCGTGCCGCGCTGGACGACGACCGACGATGGGATCATCGCCGCTTACATCGCACTCGTCGATAAAGTGTGCCCGTGTGTCGTGCTCGTGCATTCGCAGGCCGGGCAGTTCGGGCAAAAAGTTGCGCAGGCGCTTCCCGACAAGGTAAAGGCGCTGGTGCTGGTCGAGCCCGCGGGCCTCGGTGACCCCAAGCTCGTCGACAAACTCAGGAACACGCCGATCCTGGCAGTTTACGGCGACTATATCGAACAGGACTCGCGCTGGCCGACGATCCGGGCGAATCAAGTGAAGCAGCTCGAACAGGTGCGCGCTGCCGGCGGCCGCTACGAGGTAGTCAACCTGCCGCAGGTCGGCATCAAGGGCAACTCGCACATGATGATGATGGACAAAAACAACGCTCAGGTCGCCGACGTGATTCAGGGGTGGCTGGAGAAGCAGGGGCTTTACAAATAAGGATGAAGGCGGAAGGCGGAAGGATGAAGAAAAACCCGCGATTGAGCATACCCATGGCCGGTCTTACGCCTTATATTCATCCTTCATCTTTCATCCTTCATCCTTCGTTGTTATGACCCTGCGCGTCGGATTGTTCGTCACCTGCTTAGTCGACATGATGCGGCCGCGCATCGGATTCGCGGCGCTCAAACTATTGGAGAGCGCCGGCTGCGAAGTGATCGTGCCGGCGACGCAAACGTGCTGCGGACAGCCGGGTTACAACTCGGGCGATCGCAAATCAGCACTCGCACTCGCGCGCAAAGTGCTCGTCGAGTTCGAGGCGTGCGATTACGTCGTGGCGCCGTCGGGTTCGTGCGCCGGCATGATACGCGCGCACTATCCCGACTTGTTCTCTGATCAACCCGCGGAAATCGAACGCGTTAGCCGCCTGTGCACAAAAACCTACGAGCTCACCGATTTTCTGCTCAACGTCGCGAAGCTCGACCGCATCGACGCGAAATTCGACGGCACCATCACTTATCATGATTCCTGCTCGGGCCTGCGCGAGATGGGCGTGAAAGCGCAGCCGCGCACGCTGCTCGAGAAAGTCGCGGAACTCCGGCTCATTGAGATGAACGAGCCCGAAACGTGCTGCGGTTTCGGCGGCACGTTCGCGCTGAAGTTCGGCGACATCTCGACGCGCATTGCCGACAACAAATGCGAGAATGCGCTGGCCACCGGCGCCGACGCCATCGTGCTCGGCGACTTGGGCTGCATGCTCAATATCGAGGGCCGCCTGCGCCGCAAGGGCGATACCAAAACCCAGGTGCTGCACGTTGCGGAAGTGCTCGCCGGGAATGTAACGTAAATGAAAATCGCGGTGATGGGCTCCGGCGGCGTCGGCGGCTTTTACGGCGGACGGCTTGCCAATACCGCGTGCGACGTGCATTTCGTGGCGCGCGGCGCGCACCTCGCGGCGATGCGTGCGCACGGACTGACGATAGAGAACAGGGAGCAGGGCGACATTCACGTGCCCAGGGTCAATGTGACCGACGATCCCGCGACGATAGGCACTGCCGATCTGGTCATCATCGCCGTCAAGCTAAAGGACACCGAGGCGGCTGCGCTCGCGGTGAAACCGATCGTGGGTCCGCAGACCGCGGTATTGTCTTTGCAGAACGGCGTCATCAAGGATGACATTCTGCGCAAGCACTACCCCGCGGCGCAGGTCATGGGCGGCGTGGCCTACGTGGCGACGCACGTTGCGCGGCCGGGCGTGATTCAGCAGGTCGGCGCGATGCAACGGATTATTTTCGGCGAGTATGACGGCAAGCGTTCCGCGCGCGCGGATGCATTGCTCGCAGCGTTGCTGCGCGCCGGGATCAAGGCCGAGTTGTCCGACGACATACGCCGCACACTGTGGGAGAAATACGCGTTCTTGGTCGGGTTGTCGGGCACCACGGCGACAATGCGTACAACCATAGGCCCGATCCGCAGCAATCCGCGCACGCGCGCTTTCCTGCATGAGCTATTCAAGGAGGTCGTCGCCGTCGGCCGCGCGCACGGCGTG
Organism: Betaproteobacteria bacterium; assembly: GCA_031399805.1. Lineage (GTDB taxonomy): Bacteria > Pseudomonadota > Gammaproteobacteria > Burkholderiales > SG8-41 > PALSA-1004. The sequence continues at coordinate 6,595 of JANNPG010000435.1, forward strand.
GCGCTTCCGGCGGACTACGCGGATGATCGTTTGGCGTTCGGCGACAGCGTGCCGGCGAGCATGACCTCGTCCATGCATCACGATCTCGAGCGCGGCAACCCGCTCGAAGTCGAATGGCTGTCGGGCGGCGTGGTGACCCTCGGCGCGGCGGTCGGCGTGCCAACACCCGCGAACCGCGCGGTGTGGGACATGCTCGCGTTGTACGCCGGCGGCCGGCCACCTTCGGCATGAACGAGTCCGCACTGACCGTACGCTCGATCCGCGCGGTTGCCGTTGAAGTGCCGATGCGCTACGTGCTGGGCACGAGTGCCGCGGCGATTCGCGCGGCGCCGCTCTTGCTGGTCGATGTC
>JANNPG010000444.1:0-7012 GCA_031399805.1 Betaproteobacteria bacterium
GGCATGTGCAACTGCACGCCGGATTTCGTCCAGCATCCACAGGTCATCGATGGCGCGTCAGATCTGTTTCTCGAACTGTGGGGACCCGAGTTCGGCCGGCACGCGCGTTCGGCAGTGGGGCAGGTATCGCTGCCGCGCGGAATCGCGGTGGAGATCAACGGCGAGTTCGAGTTGGCGGCGTAACGTTACCCTTCGCCCTTCATCTTTCCGCCTCACGCCTCACGCGTCCTTCATCCTTGACTTGCGTGCGGGCAAGGCGGAAGCTTTCGCGAAAACTAGCTCCGGCCCTCAAAATTGCCGGGGATGCCATTCACCCAAATGGAGGTGCACTATGAAGTTCACTCGCAAAGTGAATCATTTCGGCGTTGCAATGACGGCGCTGTTGCTGTGCGCTGCCCAGGTTCACGCGGCCGAAAGTTATCCGTCCAAACCGGGGCGGCTCATCCTGCCGTTCGGCGCGGGCGCATCCACCGACATCGTGGGCCGCATATTCGCGCAGCGCTTCAGCGAAGAGTGGGGACAAACGCTCATCGTCGACAACCGTCCGGGCGCCGGCGGCATCATCGGCACTCAACTTGCGGCAAAATCCGTACCCGACGGCTATACGATATTCACCTACGGCATTAATCAGGCCATCACGCCCGCGCTCTACAGCAAACTGCCGTACGACAACCGCCGCGATTTCACGCTGATTTCGCTCTACGCGACGATGCCGAACATTCTCACCGTGACGCCGTCGCTAAGCGCGGCCACCGTGTCGGAGTTCATCAAACTTGCAAAAGAAAACCCCGGTAAATTCAAGTATGCGTCATCCGGCGTCGGGGCCTCGCCGCATCTCACCATGGAGCTTTTCAAGTCGATGAACGGAATCGATGTCGTGCACGTGCCGTACAAGACCGCGGCGCAGGGCTACATCGATGTCATCAGTGGGCAAGTGCACGCGAGCTTTTTCAATCTTCCGGGGTCTTTGCCCAACGTCAAGGCCGGACGCATGCGCGCGCTCGCCGTCACCTCGGCCAAGCGCGCTGAGCAGTTGCCCGACGTGCCGACCGTCATGGAATCTGGCGTGCCGGACTTCGAAGTCACCGTGTGGCAGGGCTACGCCGTGCCCAAAGGCACGCCGAAACCGTATGCCGCGAAGATACACGCGGCGATGATGAAGGCGCTCGCCATTCCCGAATTGCGCCAGCGCTTCGGCGAAAACGGCGTCGCCGCCGCGCCGGTTACACCTGAAGAATTCGCGAAATTCGTGAACGCCGAGACCGCGAAGTGGCAGAAAGCGGTTACGGTGTCCGGCGCGAAGGTCGAGTAGGTGAGGCCCCCGGAAAACAGGTGATGAGTGATGGGTGATGGGTGATGAGATTTGCCATTAAGCGATTGAGTGACTGAATCACACGGCCCCTTCGCTGCGCGCTCCTCCCATCACTGAATCACCGCCCATTCATCCTGCCGAATCCTGAATCTAGTTTTTTCCTTCCCGCCTTCAGGGTTTCCAGGACTTCACGGCCCGCGAGCGGCGGATTGCGGCGTCGTGCGTGGCAAGCGGCAGCGCATGTGCGCGCGCGGTCGCGACAATGAGCCGGTCGGCCGGATCGCCGTGAAACGACGCCGGCAACGCGTCGAGCGCGAGCACCACTTCGATGCTGAGCGGCAGCACAGAAATCATCCGCTCATCGGTCGCGCGGGCGAGCCACTCGGCGAAGGGCAGCGGCAGTTCGAGCCGCCGTTTGGCATGCAGCACCTGAGCTTCCCACAGGCTGATCGCCGGCAGAAACAGGTCACGGCGCGCGGCTTTTGCATCGAGCGCATTGCGCTCGGCGCGCGATAGCGGCGAGCCCGGCGTCAACCACCACACCCAGATATGGGTGTCGAGTAAGACGCTCAACGCAGAGCCTTGAAATCCTCGTCGCGCAATACGGACTCGCCCGGCTTGGCGCGCAGATGCCCGCCGAGCGCGCGCAACTGCTCCCAGGGCTTCGTGCTGCTGGGCCCCGCGGCTGATCCCGACGGATTCAGGCGCACGACTACCTTGCCGCGGCGCGTGATCGCCACCGGCTTCCCGGTTTTTTCCACGCGCCGGATGATCTTCAGGCAGTGGTGTTTGAACTCCGTAACTGATATGTCCATTTTCGTATTCTAAATGGCCATTTAGAGAAGATCAAGCAGGAATAGGCCGCCGAGGTAGCGCAGACGACCCGCCTGTGTGACGGGTGGCCGCCGTTGTTTCCGGGTTGTTGGCGCTGAATCCTCAATCCTCAATCCTGCTTTTTGATTCGCCCAAACACCGGCGAGGGCGCGACGACATCGGCGAGATACGGGTGGCTCGCCTTTTTGTAGGCGCTGGTGATCTGCCTGACGTAGTTGCGAGTTTCCGCGTACGGCGGAATGCCGCGGTAGCGCTCGACGGTTTCTTCGCCCGCGTTGTAGGCGGCGAGCACCAGCACGACTTCGCCTTTGAAGTAAGCCATCAGCCAGCGCAGATAAGAAAGCCCGCCCTTGAGGTTCTCGACCGCGTTAAAGGAGTTTCTCACTCCGAAGCGCGCGGCGGTTGCCGGAATCAACTGCATCAGTCCCTGCGCGTTTTTCGGCGACACGGCGTTGGCGTCGAATCTCGATTCGACCGAGATCAGCGCCATCACCAGGTCGGGGTCGACCGAATACTGCGGCGCCCATTCATTAACCAGCAGTTCGATATCCTTTCTCACTGCCGGCGTGGCCCGCAATTCAGTCAGAGCGGTAATCTCTTCGCTCATGCACGCGGGGATCACGCTGCCGACCCCGCGACTGATGTGCGGGAGAATTTCCTTCGCGCGCTCGCTGCCGCGCTCGGCCGCCATGTTGATCAACAGCGCGCCCACGCCTTCGTTGGATATCATTTCGCGGCCGGAGGCATATATCAGTCCCAGCTCCAGTATCGCGTCGACATTGCCGCGCGCCGCCGCTTTGCAATAAAGCGCGTTGGACTTGGGAATATCCCGCGTGATCTCCTCGCCGCGCTTGTATTTCTCGGCAAGCGCGAACAGCGCCGTAACGTCGCCGCGCTGCGCCGCCGCTTCAAGCGCGTCTATATCAGTGGTGGGCTGCGCAATGGCGCCAGCGCAACCTAGCGCCAGACACAGGGTGATACAGCGCAGGGTCGGGACAGGGTGGGTGTTTGGCGTTTTCGATTTCATGTCCGGGTCCAGTGCGAATGATAACCGTGGTGCCGGGATTCTTGAAGGAGTTTGAGAAGAGTGAGGGGTAAAGGGGATTTAGCCGCGGATGAACGATAAACGCCGACAAAAGAAAGATAGTCAGGGGTTCCCGCTTCACCCCTCACGCCTATCCTGCCTCTTCGCCTCTCCAGTTTTTCAGAGCGTAAGGCGAATCGGCGATTCATCGTAAACTGCGAGAATCAACGGCGAACAAGGAAGTTTCCATGAACGATCTGGCTGGCATCCGCAGCGTTAAATCGGAAGTCCCCGCGCACTTCCCGCTCGCGCAGGCGAGCCCCGCCGAGCTCGGCTTTCATGAGCCGGCGCTCGCGCGTCTGCGCGGATTGATCGAACGCCACATCGCGGAGGGCCGTTATCCGGGCGCGCAGATCGCGCTTGCGCGACACGGCCGGCTCGCGCTGTTTGAAACGTTTGGCCGTGCCTCGATCAGCCCGGCGGCCGCGGCAAACGCCGCCACGCTCTGGTTGTTGTTCTCGAACACCAAGGTGATCACGGCGGCCGGCATCTGGGCGCTCGTCGAAGATGGCGTGCTGCGCTTTTCCGACCGTATCAGTGATCATATTCCCGGGTTCGCGCGGCACGGCAAGGGCGACGTGACGCTCGCGCAGGTCATGAGTCATCGCGGCGGATTTCCGGGCCAGAGCGTCTCGCCGGCATGCTGGACCGACCACGACCGGATGCGCCGCGAGGTGTGCGACTTCACGCTTGAATGGACGCCGGGCTCGCGGCTGCACTATCACCCGAAGTCCGCACTCTGGACCGCCGCCGCATTGATCGAGGCGGTGACGGGCGGCGACTACCGGGATTTTCTGCGGCAACGGATCGTCGAACCGCTTGGTCTTGCACGCGACATTTTCGTCGGGCTGCCGGATGCGGAACACGGCCGCGTCGCGACCATACACGAGCCTGACGCGGACGGCACGCAGCGCGCGCTCACGGAGGAAAACACCGCGCCTTACCGGCGCGCCGGCATCCCGAGCAGCGGCGGCTTTGCGACGGCACGCGGCATGGCCGCGCTTTATCAGATGATGGTGAACGGCGGGCGCCTCAACGGCACGCGGCTCTTCTCGCGTCGCCTGATCGAATTCGTCACGCGCAATCACACCGCGGACATGGTCGACACCGGCATGGGCATACCGATGCATCGCGGCCTCGGCGTGCACGTGCGCGGAACCACCGAGACGATACGCGGGCTGGGCACTCTCGCCTCGCCGCGCACCTTCGGACACGGCGGCGTCGGTTCATCGTATTGCTGGGGAGATCCCGAATCCGGCGTCTCGTTTGCGTACCTCACCAACAGTCGCATTCCCGACCCGTGGCACAGCCGCCGGCTCGACCTCGTCGCGAATCTGGTTCACTCGGCGATCGACTGAGCGAGCGTTACGAAATGAGGGGCTAAGGTAGCTCTGATTAAGTCCGTTCGTGCTGATGGTTGGAAGCCTGAGCCCGGAATCAATTCCATATCGGGATAACAGTGTTGTTGAAAAAGTGCAACACTTTGCAATCTACTTGCGCAGGAGATAATCATGTCTGCGAAGCGCGGAAGACAGCTCGTGGATTATTCGGTGCAACGGGAAAAGATTCTTCCCTGCACGGCGATGAGCCGGTTCGCTGACGCAGATATCAAGGTTTACGCAAAGAAAAAAATGCAGAGGAAGCCCGGGAGTTCCAAATAAGTGAGCTTGCGTTCGCGCCGCACACCTCACCCATCAATCATCACGTATTTTCCAACGCCCCGCATAACCGCCAGAGAGCAAAGATGCCCCGCGCCACTCCCGCCGCCCGCCGCAGCAAGGATTCGGACGCCAATGACAAGAGCCTCCCGCTCATCCGTGACATCCGTCTGCTCGGCCGCCTGCTCGGCGAGGTGATTCGCGAGCAGGAGGGCGCCGATGCATTCGATCTGATCGAGCGTATCCGCCGGCTCTCGGTGGCTTTTCGTCTCAAGCGCGACGCCAGCGCCGGCAAGGCGCTAGGCCGTCTGCTGAAGACGCTTTCCGACGACCAGACGGTGAGCGTCATCCGTGCCTTCAGTTACTTCTCGCATCTGGCCAACACCGCCGAGGATCGCCATAGGGTGCGCCGGCGCGAACACCACGAGCGGCTCGGGCACGTGCGGGAGGGTTCGCTCGCGATGATGTTCAAGCGGCTCGCCGACGGCGGCATCCCCGCCGCCGACATCGTAGAGACGCTGGCGCACGCCTATATTTCGCCCGTGCTCACTGCGCACCCGTCCGAAGTGCAGCGCAAGAGCATCCTCGACGCCGAACGGGCGATCGCTGAGCTGATGGAGGAGCGCGACGGCCTGCACACCGCGCGCGATTGCGCCGACAACGAAGGGTTGCTGCGCGCGCGCGTGACGCAGCTCTGGCAGACCCGCATGCTGCGCTACTCGAAGCTGACCGTCACCGATGAGATCGAAAATGCGCTGAGCTATTACCGCACCACGTTCCTGCGCCAGATTCCGCGCCTGTACCGCGACGTCGAGCAGGTGCTGTCCGGGCACGAGATAGCGAGCTTCTTTCGCATGGGCAACTGGATCGGCGGCGACCGCGACGGCAATCCCAGCGTCAGCGCCGCGACGCTGGGCATGGCGCTCGCGCGCCAGAGCGAGACCGCGCTGCGCTTCTATCTCACGGAGGTGCACGAACTCGGCGCCGAGCTCTCGATCTCCGAGACGCTCGCTCCTGTCACGCCCGCGATGCATGCCCTGGCGGAGCGCTCGCCCGACCACAGCGAGCACCGCCGGGATGAACCGTACCGCCGCGCGCTGATCGGCGTGTACGCGCGGCTGGCTGCGACGCTGGAGGCGCTCACCGGCACGGAAGCACTGCGCCACGCGGTGGCCCCGCAGGAACCGTACGCGGGCGCCGGCGAACTGCTCGCCGACTTGCGCGTGATCGAGGCGTCGCTCGAATCCCACCATGCGCAGGCGCTGATCGCGCCGCGGCTCGCGCCGCTGATGCGCGCGGTGCAGGTATTCGGCTTCCATCTGGCCACCGTCGATCTGCGCCAGAGCTCGGACCAGCACGCAGAGGTCGTGGCCGAGCTCCTGCAAGTCGCGCGCATCGAATCCGATTACGGCGCGCTGCCCGAAGCGGCGCGGCGCAAACTGCTCATGCGGATGCTCAACGATGCGCGGCCGCTGCGCGTGCGCACCGCCGAATATTCGGAACACACGCGGGACGAACTCGCGGTCTTCGAGACTGCGGCCGGGATGCTCGCGCGCTACGGCCGCGAGGCGCTGCGCCACTACATCATTTCGCATACCGAGGACGTGAGCGACCTGCTCGAGGTGCTGCTGCTGCAGAAGGAAGCGGGCCTGATGCGCGGCACGCTCGACGGCGACGCAAGCAACGACCTGATCGTCGTGCCGCTCTTTGAGACCATCGGCGATCTGCGCAATGCCGCGGCGATCATGCGCGGTTTTTACGCGTTGCCCGGCATTGCGGCGATGGTGCAGCGCGCGGGCGGCGTGCAGGACATCATGCTCGGCTACAGCGACAGCAATAAGGACGGCGGCTTCTTCACCAGCAACTGGGAGTTGTATCGCGCGGAAATCGCGCTGGTCGAACTCTTTGACAAGCTGCGGCGCAAGCTTGCGATCAAGCTGCGCCTCTTTCACGGCCGCGGCGGCACCGTCGGACGGGGTGGCGGCCCGAGCTACCAGGCGATCCTCGCGCAACCGCCGGGCACGGTGAACGGGCAGATCCGCTTGACCGAGCAGGGCGAGGTGATTGCCTCGAAGTACGCGCATCCCGAGATCGGCCGCGGCAACCTCGAAACGCTGGTCGCCG